>NZ_JAOULD010000064.1 GCF_029882185.1 Candidatus Nitrosopumilus sp.
ATATTGCACTAACATCAGTTTTCGTTCCAGGCTCTACAACTATCCCGATTACGGTATCAAGTAGGAAGAATAGGAAAGAGATAGAAGCGCCAATAATAATGGCAGTGACTATAGTAATCTTTGGAGGGATTTCAATATCTTTTTCACCCTTGTACGGTGACAGATATCTTTTGTATCTGATTATCAACAAAGCCATAGCCGTAATTATAACAGTTGAAATAATCCACCAGACTACAAGCCAAGGACCATGTCGGGATTCAATTTGTTCTACTCCAGATATGAGATCTTGGATATTACCTGTTAGAGGTATAGAAAGCAAAGATGTTGCTATTCCAATAACAATTTGGTATAGAAAAGCAAAAATAAATCCATAAACAAGTCGATTAATGATTATTCCAATTGATTCTTTCAATTCTATGTCATCCCAATTGAATTCCTATGTATTATAACACTTCTAAACCATAAGCCTATAGTAAGGAAAACTAATTCATTTCAATATTACTTTTCAGCACATCTATAGATTACAGATGACAATAAGGCGGATCTGTCTACAATACTATCATGGATGATGTATTCTTTAGTTGAACGATAATTATGACCCAAAGGTCCAAATCCATCCAATGCTGGAAGATTTATTGGAACATTACAAATATCTGAAGAGATGAGTTGAGAATGTTTTTTAATTTTGATTTCATGTTTTTTAGCAAGGTCTTCAACCATTTCGTAAAATTTAGTATCAGAGGGTTCTTCTAATACAGCAGGTCTAGTTTGAATTGTGTTTATAGACACATCTAGTTTTTTTGAACCTGTCTCCTTCTTTTTCATTATAGATTGAATTTTTGATTCAACTAATTCGCCGAGTTTTTTTGTTTTGTAACTGCATATCAATGTCATTGTGGCAAAATTCGGAGTATTACCATGAGAGCCCTTTGAAATAACAGAGGTAGTTCTTAATCGATAATCTTTTTCATCTTTTGATAGTTTTTCAAGCGCAGTTAATTTTTTTGCCAAAATAGGGATAATTCCGTGAATGTCTGAAGATGATTGATCGTTTGCGGTAAATCTAATCTGATAATCATTTCTACCATAACATGTGGTAATTATTCCATTATCAATGCTACCAGATTTGAGTCCAATAATATATCGTGATTTTTTAGAATATTCTTTAACAAATTTTTTACTGAATCTACCACCTAAACTATCATCTGTCGTAAGCAATATTCCACATTTCACTTTTTTGAGTTTTTTTGCAAATCGTAATGCATGTAATGCACCTAACATTACAGTTAAACCACC
Organism: Candidatus Nitrosopumilus sp.; assembly: GCF_029882185.1. Lineage (GTDB taxonomy): Archaea > Thermoproteota > Nitrososphaeria > Nitrososphaerales > Nitrosopumilaceae > Nitrosopumilus. The sequence goes on from NZ_JAOULD010000064.1 coordinate 1,297, forward strand.
TTTACTTTCAGCAATTCCTGAACCAAAAATTTTATCATCATCTTCATGATAACTAATTAAATCGTCAGGACCATAGTGTGTATCAAGATGAGAAACTAGTAAGACGTCATTTTCAGACTCTGTGTGATTTTTAAAATAGTAGAAATTTCCAACGTCATGTTGTCTATGAATGTGTTCGCTAAATCCTAGATGTTTTAATCTCTTAGAAATCATAGTTCCTAATTGATTTACATTTTCAATGTTGTATACATGTGTGTTCAAATTTACAAAATTTTTCATAGTTTCTTTTAGACTATGTGAATGACCTCTAAGATATGTTCTAGCAACAACTCGTAATGGTTGAGTTAAATCAGCTTCAGATTCATGATGTTGTATAGAAGATCCGAAATATCTTATTACTGAAACATCTAAAATTTTATTGATTAACGATTCGTATGTGTATCCAGCAACTTTTGCTGCATGAAAATACGAACCACCAGTTCCAAGACTGGCCATTGAATTTAATTCAAGAATGTACAAGTTTTCATCCTTATCCATTCTAAAATCAACTCTAGCATAATCATTTAGTCCCAAAGAAGCAAATGCTTTGACACACATCTGTTTCATCTCTTCTGTTTTTGCTTTAGATAATTTTGCAGGACAGGTTTTATCAACACCACCTTTTTTCTTTTTATCAGAAATGGTTTGAATTTGATCTGGATGATCGAGATTTATTTCAACAATTGGAAGAACATCAATGTTTGGACTATTTCCTAATAATCCCACTGCAAATTCTCGTCCTGAGATGAATTGCTCTACCAAGATATCTTGTTGGAATTTTTCAAGCTGAACTTTTACTGCAGCTCTTAGATCATCCCAATTATCAACAACTTCCATTCCCATAGAAGTGGACTCTAATTTTGGTTTTACAATTACTGGAAATATTAAATCATCATATGTATCCTCAGGAGTTCTAAACACCCAAAACCCAGGAGTAGGAATGTTATTTTTTTGCAAAACAATTTTTGTCATCACTTTGTCTTGAACAACTGCATGGCCTGCGGGACCTGATCCCATATAGGGAATTCCAAGCATCTCCATCATGGCTGGAACGTGAGTGTATCTATTTTGACCCTGAATTCCATATGCCATGTTAAACACCATTCCAGGATTTTCACCAGCTACTACTTTTGGCATGAATTCGCGTAATTCATCAGCGAGATGAATGTCCCCTTCTACCACTTTTACAGTATGACCACCTTTTTCTAATGCTCTTGCAACCCTTTCGACAGCTTTGGAACTGTAATGTTCTTTAGTAGTCATTCCAAAGACATTGATTACGTCATTAGGATCTATTTTTGTCTCATTATAGATCAGAGCTACTTTCATTCTACGGGTAGTAAGTTTTAGAGTATTAGTATTTTATTGAGCCTGCTTTGCTTTTTTCTGTGACCATGTCTGTTCATTGATTTGATGGCATTTACAATCAGCAGACTTGCCTTTGCAGTTTTTCTGATGTAATGTTGTATCACATTTGTTACAGTCAGGATCTCTCCAGCTTGCTTGATTTCCACAGTTAGGACATCTCATGATTTTTTACATGTTTACAATCCTATTAAGATGGATCTTTTTGAATTCATTTTAAAATCAGATAACCAGTTGTCTTTATTCAGATTCAAATCAATTAGAATCAATCTTAATAATTTAAGAAATATAGTATTACAGTGAATTCGTGATAAGACAGCTGTCATCTCTCGCATATTACAGGTCTGCCTTCATGAAATTCACTTGTAGAACGTTGAAAAGATAAATTTAGATACAAAAATTTTCAGGAAACTTCAAAAGACAATAATTTAGAAATCATCAGTCTATGTTTTTGTTTAAAGTAGATTTATTGCAGACAAACTGAATTAATATCTAGAATTACAATAAAAACAATCAATTAATTATTCATTGTTTTTGATTGAAGGTTTTTCTTTCCGTATGGTTTTAGCCAACTAGGTTTTGCCTACAAACCTTGTAACGGCAAAAAGAAAATCAAAATTCAGAAATTTAAACTTAGTGAAGAATTTGTACGATGTAATTCATCAGGTTATGAAATCTTGAATAATTTTTTGGCATTTTTGTACATGAAGTTATCTCTGAATTCTTTTTTGATATTTAGTTTAGCTACAAAATTAAGATATGAATCCATGCTGCTTATGGGCCAATCTGTTCCATAAAGTAAGTATTTAGGCTCACCTGCATAATTGATCAACTCTGCAACTTTTTCTTTCATCATTTTTTCAAAGAAATGATCAAACGAACCTACAACGAGTCCAGATACATCGGCATAGACATTTTTATTTTTATAAATTACTTCTTGTGCATCCTGAATCCAAGGATTACCTAAATGGCACATTACGATTTTGAGTTCAGGGTTGTCTACTGCAACATCATCTAGATTAAGAGGCCTAGAGTATCGCAACTTTCCTTTCTCAGAATAAGTATCTCCAGTATGAAACATCACAGGAATGTCAAATTCAATACACGTATCATAGACTTTTTGATATTTTTCATCATATGGATAATAGTGTTCATAGCCGGAATAGATTTTCATGGCTTTGATTTTTCCCTCTTTGATCCATTCCCTATAGATTTTGAGATCTTCATCAGTGTGATTATCTATAGTGAATCCTGCAGCGATTCCAAGATTATCATATTTTTTGATGGCATCAATGATTTGTTTTGTTGATGGTCTTTCGGCATTTGTTTTGTAAGAGGATAAGATTATTGAATAATCCACATTGTTGTTGATCATCTCATTTTGAAGCATTTTCAGTCTATCTTCAAGTAAAGGGACATGTTGAGTTAGTTCATATTGATTTACATGAACATGACAGTCAATAATCATGATTTTTCTACAAAATTAGGATTTTTCCATTCAATAAAAGTTGCATTATTTAATGAACGTGGATCTTTCATATAATTAGGCAATATTTTGATAAATTTAAAGCCGTTTCGTATCTGAAAAGACAATACAGGTTCTTTGATTTCATGTTTTTTGACTTTTGCAACATATTCTAAAGGAGTGAATTCTTTTGCATGTTCACAGTAATTAAACAATCTTGCACCTGCAATGATTCTACGTAAATTCAGATTCATTGCAAGTGTTTTTCTTGCATCATACAATTTTGTGGCAATACCCAACCTCCTATAATCAGGGTGAGAAGAGACATCTGCACCGTATAAAGAATCTCCTTTCGGGTCATGGTTTTTGAAGAAACTATCACCGCATGCATCTTTCCATGTATGTGGTTCATAATCTGATTTGAGTTTGATAATCAAACTGCTACACGAACCAACAATTTTTCCATGATATTCTGCAACAAACTGACCTTGAGGGAAAACTTTCAAGTGAGCTTTGAGTTGTTCAGATTTCCAGTAAACACCTTCTGCTGCCATATATGGAAATGCAAGTTTTTGTAATTCAACAATTTTTGGAAGATCATCTTCAGACATTTGTCGAATTATCACATGGCTGTGTCTAGTTTTAGCAGTAGTATGTGAATCCATAATTTTTGACGACGTTAATTTTAACTGTATTGTAATTAATACATTGTTTTCATTCTTTTTCTTTTCCTCAAATCTTTTTCATGTGAAGAAGATTCTAGTGAATAATCATATTGAGGGTACAGTTTTGAAAATTGTTGTTCAATTGTGCTTTCATCATTATAGGAATTTTCCATGCTCATACCTCATCTTCTTTATGCCAAACTGAATCTTTTTGCTTACACAAGTCAGAGCAATAATCACCCTGAGTACTTAATTGAACTCCACAATAATCGCAATGTATTGATTTATCATAGGATTTGTGTTCAGCAGTAAATTCCCTATATGTTATCAACGAACAGTATTTAGTTAAATCATATAAAATGTAATTAAGAGTTGATTTCATTTTAAATGAGGTCAACTAAATTATTGTTTAAATAGCAATATCTGATTTTTCGAGTATGAAATGTCAATGTAGCGCAGGCAAACAATGCATGTTTCATTACATCATGAAAAATCCTGACTCCATAAAGCCAAAAAACTAAAGAACCTATTTTTTAAATAACCAATATTTGATTTTAAGCATATTAATGAAAAACAGAAAAAAGGATCAAATTCAATATGTTTAAACTCAGGAGGGATTTCTAAAAATCATGACAGCCACCACGGTTGAAGATATCAAAAAATATGATA
>NZ_JAOULD010000019.1 GCF_029882185.1 Candidatus Nitrosopumilus sp.
ACAAAATCAAAAGGGCTTTACGAATATGTAAATCTACTAAACCCACCAAAACAATCAAGCACACATGTAAACTATAGACTAATAGTAGAATTAGCAAAAATCTTCAAAGAAAATAGAGGTCAAAGAGTGATGAAGAAACTCCTAGATTACGGAGTAATAAAAAATCCAGAACCTGAAATAGAAAAACTCATTGAGCTTGCAGGTAACTATTCAGATGAATTTGACGAGCAAGAAAAAACTCAAGTTGATTTAGATGACACGACAAAGAAGGCATTGAAATTGCTAGTAGACGAATTAGGAGGGGATAAAGAACTAGAAGATATTCAAAATACGATATACCAGATTGCAAAATCAAATGATGTGCAACCAAAAGATTTCTTTAAAATACTATATCAAATAATATTGGGAACTTCAAGAGGGCCCAAAATAGGACCATTCATTTCAGATATAGGAAGAAAACAAGTAGCAAAAACACTTTCAGAGTATACATAATCATGGTTCACGGAGAGCATAACAGATCAAAGAACAGTGGAGGATTTGCATTAATCATTCTAGGAGCATTGTTGTTATTTCTTGCCCCACAGGAAGGCACAGTCAAAGCAGGATTAGGCACAATTGCATGGATAGCCGGAATCGCTATCGGAAGTATTGGATTCTACCTAAAATTCTTTAGATGGAAGATAAAGAAAGCATAAAGATAGGTTCATCTTTTGGAGAAAAGCAGATAGAGACATGGGATTTTTTGGTAAAAAAAAAGTAGAAGAAATAGAAGACACAAGTGAAGAAGTAATACTCAAAACAGAACTTGAATCAGAGGTAGAAAACCTTCAAAAAGAATTCAGAGAAAAACAGCAGGAATTAGACAAAATTACTCAAAAAATTTCTTCAGTAAAAGAAGAGTATGATTCCACAGTAGGCAATCTAATGTTGGTAAAAAAAGAACTCAATCAAAAAAACATGGAATTAGATATCATTAAACGAGAATATAGAGAAACCAAAGAGAAAAACAAAAAAACAGAATTAATTAAAGATTCAGAATCAATTAATAAATTCAGAGTAACCGAAGAAAAACATTCTAAAATCAAAGAAGAGTTAGAAGAATTCACAAAAAAATATGAGGAGTTAAAAGAGCAAATTGTGCAAGAACAATCTACACTACATAACATCAGAAAACAACAAGTTGAAGTTGAAAAAGAGTTAGAGGAAGCAAATTCCAGATTATATAATGCAAAAGATGAATTAGACAAGAAAGACACATTTGAGGATACAAGTATTTTGACTCCTTCAGAAAAAGAATTCATTGGTATAAACAATGAAAACCAAAAAAGCTCTGCAGGGATTATCGAAGCTGCAAGTGCAGTTGTAGGGTCATTGAAATCAAAGCTCAATATCACACAAAAGGAATTAGAAACAGTTCAAACATTGTTAGAAAAAGAAAGAGAGGGACATGAAAATACAAAAAAAGAACTGGAAAAATTAAAACAGAATATTAATTCAGTAAAAGAATCATAAATTTGCAAAATGTTTTTGCCATTTTGATCTAATCTCTTCTTCTGAAATACCCACATCATACAAGGGAGATGTCACATCAGACACATTTGAAACAGCAACTAGAACAATGGAATTTATCTTGCTTTTGACTCCATTTTGTCTATAATGGTTTAGAATTTTTGCATATACAGATTCGTCCTCAACTATACTGGCTTTTCCTTGAAACAGAAACCCTTTACGTGAAAGAGGATCAATGACATTAATTTCGACATCAGGGTGATCTTTTAGATTTCTCATAGTGTCAGGAGAACGAATATCTGCAAAAGCTAATGTTTCTGAATCCCATCCAATCACAGTGCCTTTTGGAGAAATATTTGGCCTGCCATCATGTGAAACAGTTGCAACATAGGCAAGTTTTTGTAAATTAAGAAAATCTTTGATGTTCTCGGTAATCACAAACATCATTCTGAGACAGAGGGTATTTAGTTTTCACAGTTATCGCATGAATTCAGCCATCTCTATAGAGAAGAAGAAAAATGCAATTCCACCGCCAATTATTGCAATCCAGGCAGCAATCTGTTTAATTTTTGACATTTGAGAAGAATTCCTCAAACTCATTATTGAATCTAATTGCTTACCCCAGACTATTATAATTAGAAAGATGAAGAGTAATCAGTGGCAAGCATCAAAGATATCGGAAAATTATTCTTATTCATAGTAACAGGACTTGTCACCATAATTGTAGGTTCGTTTATGGTTAGAGGTACAATGCACATGTGGGACAACCCTGAGGAAACCAAAGACAAAAAAGACTAAAGCAAGCATCAACAAAGTAAATCCAGTTTGTTACAAGATTCAACAATTAGGAAATCACTTGATCAATACATCAAGAGAAGAATTCAAGAAATACCTACAGAAATAAAACAGACATTTCCATCAATTAAACAAATTTGGAAGTGCGAAAATGAGATTGATTTTCTTTACGGATACTATGTTGGAAAAATTGAGGAAGGATCCTTGCATTATTTACTCAAAGCAACACGTGCTTCAGTTGGAGGATATGCAGATACCTTTGAAATCAGAGGCATCATTGAAACACACAAGAAAGATTTGCAAGACAAGATAAAGTCTGTGATCAATTAGTGAAGTAGAAATAGAACCTTGATTCAATAAAAACATGGTAGGCCCAAAAGATGGAGGATTTGGTTTTGATCAATCAAAAAAATATACAACAGTCGACAATCTCGATGAAATTTGTGTACAGTGTCAGGCAGGACAACATAAAAAATGTCTAAAAAAATCAAAAGAGCAAGATGTTTGTGAATGTGAACACTGTATGATTTATGGCTAAAATCAAAGTCCAGATAATTCATGTTCTAGTTTCTGAATTTTTTTTTGGTATGAATCAGAAACACTTTGTGCAAATTCTTTATGGGCAGATATAATTGCAGATAATGCTTGTTTGTATTCAGAATGATCTTTCTTTAAGACATCGCAAGATTCAAGGGAGGTAATATGTCCGGTGACTGTCGCCATTGCCCCTTTTTGGGTAAATTTTACAATTCCTCTAAATGCTTCAATTTGCATGTATCCTGATTCTGCCTTGCACTTGTAGGTAACACGGCCAGTTTCAGTATTGAATAATTGAGTAACCCCACCAGGCTTTCTTGTTACAGTTACAGTCATGGTGGTATTGAAAATAATGAAGTATTAATTATTTTAGAAAAAAAGATTCTAAGCAGGAGCATCAGCCGAAGCTGCAGCATCAGCTGCCAATATCTTATCTATTTCATTAATTGCAAGCTTGTCTCGTCCAATGAGTTCAAACTTTTGGATCAAAGTTTCAAACTTTGTTTCTTCTTGCACTTGTTCATTTACAAACCATTCCAGGAAGACAGATGTTGAATGATCCTTGTCCTTTTGTGCAATTTCAACCATCTTGTGGATTGCAGCAGTGACCAACTGTTCGCTGTTCAAGGCAGTCTTTAAGATAGATTCCAGAGACTTGAAATTACTTGCAGGCAACTTTGTTGAAGGGATAATTGCCTGTACTCCAAGATTATTCAAATAGTGAACAATCTTTAGCATGTGGGTTCTTTCCTCATCAGATTGGGCATAAAAGAAACTAGCTCCTCCCTCATATCCAGTGATTTCACACCAGGATGCCATAGAAAGATAACTGTTTGATGCGTTTGCCTCTAATGCAATTTGATTGTTTAGTGCATTTTGCATGTTTTTTGAAATTTTCATGATTTTCATTTTTACTTGACTTTCTCTGTTAAAATAACTTTCTACAAGTCACAATTTAGTAGCACTGGTAGAGGACCAACACAAAAGAATTAACCCAATCCAAGCAATCTAGACAGTGATTTTGCGTTATTTTCTACGGTTCAAAATGTTTGAAGGCGAACATAAAGAACAATCAGTTTCACAGTAAAAAGAAATTTAATTTCAACATTGCAAATATTGTTGCAAATCCAATAAGGAAAATAATTCCAGAAACACTAAGAATTTTTAATCCTAAAGAAGGATGATGATTTTCATCAAGATGTTTTCCAGTTACCAATCTAAAATTAAAAATTGCAATTATCGGGGCAATCACAAAAGATAAAACAGTTGCAAAATCCACCAGTTCTTTTAGATTATTTCCAAATTGGAAAATCACCAAAAGCGAACCTGTGGAAATCAAAAGTAGGAAAAACACATAGAATGTACGAAATCTTGTGCGTATTTTCTCCTCTTTTTTTGTAAAAATCAATTCAATAGTTCTTTGTAAAGAACGAGAATATCCATCAAAAACTGCAATAATCGTTCCAAACATCACAGTAAATGCAGAAGATGCAAAGATAATGTAACTCCAATCCCCAATTGTATCAGTATACAACGTAACAATCTCATGTGCAAATAGAGAATTGTTATTGGATAATTCTTCACCAGAGCCATAAAAAATGAAAGACCCAAGTACAACAAACATAACTGCAAGAATTCCCGTAATAAGATATGCCAATCTAAATTCAAACAAAGTTTCTTTTAGTTTTGGTTTGTAGTTTGTTTGCTTTATCCTCTCCAATGTCCACAAGCTGTTCCAGCTTGATAGATCAACTGCTGTTGGCATCCACCCCATCAATGCAAGCAAAAAAAATATTCCAGAAACATCCCAAAGATCTTTTGGTTCAAAACCAGATATTGGAGATATTGGTCCGTTATACAATGCAAGTAAAAATGCTGAAACAGTAGACACTAACAAAACAATGGCAACAATCTTAATCAGACTATCAAGTACGTTATATTTTCCAATTGCTAAAATTCCAACACATGCGGCAAACAAGATAATCACAGTCCATTCCCCAAGAAAATCAAGTCCAAAAAGATTTTCAAAAAATCCTGCAGTCACAAACCCTACAGCGCCAGTTACAAAAAACATAGATCCAATCGTAAGCAAAAAGTATAACCATAATGCAGGCCTTCCAAGTTGTTTGTATCCATCAATGATACTTGTTTGTGTAGAATTTGCATAACGAGAACCATATTCAAAGAAAGGGTATTTGAGTAAGGTAACCAATACAACAAACCCCAATATCATCAAGCCAAAATCTGCTCCAGCCCTAGTCGATTGCACCAAATGAGACACGCCTATTGCAGTACATGCAAATAATATTCCAGGTCCAGCAGTCTTGGAGAATTGAGAAAATCTTGAATTCATTCTTTTATACAGTATTAACAGCCCATGAACCGTCAACCCATACACCAATGACTTTGGCATTCAAATTCCATGAAGAAATTACTTGTACCGCATTTTTGATTTGAGCGATATGTTCTTCATCAGACACAGGGTTTGCAGCACAATCATAGTGACCAGACACCACAACTAATTCAGATTTGTGGGCATTGATTGAAATCCCAACTTTGTTTTTTATGGATTCAAGAACATTTGTGATGTTTTTGTCTACACCAGGTTCAGTTATGGTGTCTACATAGTCTACAGAAAAATTTTCCTTTATCCAATTGTTCAAAGGGATTTGAATTCGTCCATCCATGCAAGACACAGATGTTGCAAATTTTCCGTCTGCCATGATTTTAGAGAATTATCCTGGTTTAAAAATTATTTCTATACAAAAAGCATTCAGAAGTGTGGTCATTTACCATTCCAATTGCTTGCATAAAGGCATAGCAAATAGTAGGACCTACAAAATTAAAACCTCGTTTTTTTAGATCTTGGCTTAATTTTTCAGAAATTTCAGTAGAAGAGGGAATATCAGATAATTTCTTGAATTTGTTTTTGACGGGTTTGTCATCTACAAAAGCCCACAAGTATTTGTCAAAGGAGCCAAATTCCTCTTGGATCTTAAGAAACATTTGCGCATTTTTTATTGCAGAAGAAATTTTCAGTTTATTTCGTATTATTGATTCGTCATGAAGCAGTTTTTCCACATGTTTTTGGGTGAATTTTGACACTTTTTTAGCATCAAAGTTAGAAAATGCATTCCTATAACCATCCCTGCGTTTGAGAATAGTAGTCCAAGAAAGGCCAGCTTGCGCACCTTCCAATATCAAAAACTCAAATAGTTTTTGATCATCGTGTTGTGGAATTCCCCATTCAGTATCATGGTATGTGATATTTGGTTCATCTTTTGCCCATTGGCATCTTTTTTTCACAGTTTGATTTATGAGATGAATCAAAATAACATTTACCGTAGAGAATACATGAAGCTAAATCCACAATTATTACAAATTAATAGGAATTTTCTCATTTGCTTTGTAATTTCAGCATCGTTATCTGCAATTGCATCGCAACTATTAGCAGATCAAGAGAACTATCTCAATACAACAATCACCATTGTTATTGGATATGTGATTTATTTTGGTATTTTTTCAGTGTTGTTTTACTGGGACAACATAGAACGATACAGGTCCATGAAATCAAACTTAATTAAAAAGGAATTACTGGCTTTGATTTCATCATTTGGAGTTGGTGAAATAATATACCTTGGAATACGTTGGCCTACATTGTATTATTTTCTCGAGGTTGGAATAGAGCCATATCTAGCATCTTTAATTTCTGAAGTGATATCCACAGGATGTTATATGGCATCAGTTACAATATTTCTTAGAAAAACAAAAACATTCTAGTTATTTTGTCAATTGTGTAACTAAATCTGTAGAAGTGAGAATCCCTACAATCTTCCCATTTTCAGTTACTGCAAGTTTTCTAATTTTTTTACTAGTTATTCTTTCTGCTGCACTAGAAATTGGCTCGTTATGATTTATAGTAATCAAAGGAGAAGACATTATTTTCCCCACAGGAGAATCAAATGGTAAATTATTTGCAGCTACTCTTGTTGCAAAGTCTCTATCAGTTACAATTCCTACAGGATTACCATCATCTTGTACAAATACTGCTCCGATACCACCTTATGCCATCATTTTTGCAACTTGCAATGCAGTAGTAGATAATTTCACTGATTAATGCCCTAGTCATAACATCTTGGACTAGTAAAGAATTGAAATCCGATTTATCCATTATTTTCATAAGAAATTGCAATATTTAAGACATTCATAAAAAATTTGATTTCTTTAAGGATTATTTGAGATTAGAATCCAAAAAAGAAATAGTTTGAGTCCATGCATCTTTTGATGCATCAGGAGCAAATCGTTCCCCAGAAGGATTGGCAAAGGCATGATCAACCCCATCATAGATGAGAATTTGATTTTCTACACCAGCTTGGTTCAGTGCAGATTCAAATGCATGTACTGATTTAACAGGAATTCCTTTGTCCAATTCTGCAAATACACCAAGAACAGGCCAATCAATAACAGACAAAGCTTCAGGGTCAGATACAACTGAACCATAATAAATCACCGTTGCGTCAATGTTATCACTAGCAAGTGCAAGGTTTAGAGACTGGCCTCCTCCGAAACACCAACCAATAGAACCAACATTGCTTACAGAGTAATTCCCACTTAGCAATAAAACAGCTGAATTCATGTTTTGCAGTCCATCATCTGAATCAAATTGTGTGATCAACTGTCTTGCCTGATCAGAGGTAGTTGCAACTTTTCCGCCATAAAGATCAACTGCAAGAACAATGTATCCATGAGATGCAAGTTTATCTGCCATCTCTTTGATGTTTTCGTTTAAGCCCCACCATTCATGAATCATTACAATACCAGGGTAATTTCCATTATCGATGGGCTTTGCCAAATAACCTGAAACATCATCAAGATATACAATCATCTCAGAGGTTATCAGGTATGTTCCAAGAGGGAATATTTCAGAATTATTATTTTCGTCAACATAATCAGGCAAGACGTGAATTGCCCAACCTCGCATTATTAATTTCTCAACAGAAGAATGATTTACACATGCAGGCAAACCGTTTGATTGTTTTAGAACAAGAGAGTTTCCTTCAGTGCAAACCACATTGGAAGGAGAGATACCATTTGAAATTTGTTTTAAAGGAGATGGAAAAAAGAGGTTTCCTGATTCAGCAAGTGCAAAAGCAGGCAAGAATGCAGACAACAAAAGGACAGATGAGACAGAAAAAAATAGAACAGAGGCCAAACTCATTGAGAATAGTCATGCTAAAATAGAATTTAAAGGATCTTTTAGATGCAGGAAAAAATTCAAACATACATGGAATTGTCAAATATCATCATAGGAACAGTCGTCACATTGATGGGTATTTCAATGATATTTGTTGGCAATTATCTCAGTAAAAAAATAGGAATACTTCATGTTGTGATATATTTTATGGCAGCATTTGTAATTTTTACAGGAGTGTTGATCTTTTTCCTATATGACAAACCATCAATTTTTTAAAATCATTTACTAAGAAATTTGTCTTGGTTTGCAGCGTGATCTTTTACATTATGTTCCATCAGCTCAGACTGAACCTGAGTTTTAAAGTCACACAAAGAACACGAATATGTTTTAATCAAAACATTTTTTGCTTTGGATGCAGCACGTGCAACAATTATTGTCAAAATGACTGCAATTATTGTGACAAATATAGCATAGATGATCATGGGGCCTACTTGGTCTTGAGTTCCAAATAGTTCTTTGAATAACAATTTAATTGCATCATTCCATGCAAGTGCTGCAACAAGACCAAAAGCAGCAGCAACTAATGCGGCAATCTTATCAAGAATTTCTTGTTTGATTGAAGAAGGTTGTTCATCATCAGCCAAAATAATCTACATGCATTATTTGTAAGAAGTATTAAAAGATAATCTCAAAATCAGAGAAGAAAACTAGATTTTAGATAGGATTTTTTTCTTTTTTTCTTGGAATTCTTTATTTGTGATAATTCCTGCTTTTTGTAAATCTCCGAGTTTTTTTAACAAATCAAGATCTTTGTTGGATGAAGATGTGAGAGTAGATTTTGTTTTATTTTTTAGTCTTGAACCAAGAATACTGCCTTTGGTGGCAATTTTTTCACTTATACTGTAGCCTTTTTTCTTTGCAGTCTCAAAAATCTCTTCAGATTTTTGTCGTGTCACGTCATCAACCAATTTGTGTTTTTTTGCCATTGTGGCTAATTCTTTGGTTTTCTTTTTTGCAAGACGGGTTTGTAGTTTTAAATCCTTTATGATTTCGTTTTTGGTTTTTCGTGTGAATCGTCTTGTGTATTCTTCGAGTACTAGAACTGGAAAGGGGCTATATTCCACATCAAGATAATATTTGATTATTGTATCATCAGGTAATTTTTCCAAGTATTCTTTAATGGATTTTTCAGATTTTAATTCCATAGTATCATCTTGTTGTTTACTCATAAAAAGATTCAAAATATTCATTCATAGTCAAAACAAGCGAGAGCAGAAATCTATTTTTCAATTGCATGTTTGTCTAAAACACCAATACACTCGTTTAAGACAGAATTATCAGAAATCGCCTCAGTTTCAGGCAGATTAAACTCTAGGATTAATTGTTGGTCATATTCTACCAAGTCATTTCTATAAGTAGTACAAGCAGAACGAAGCAATCTCCAATAATAATATCCTTTATTCATCTCATTATGGACTTGCTCATGTTCCAATGCCAAAATACGAGCAAGGTTTTCATAATCTTTTTTATAATTATCGAATTTTTCTTTCACAATTTGAGGTAATTCCTGATACCAATCACGGCCTTCATTTGTTTTCTCAACATTGTTAATTTTTTGTAATTGATATGCAACTGAGTCAGTCAGTATGTCTAAAATATCATTTTTTTCAAGCAACTCCATTAATTCAGGATTAATCATATAGAGTGTAAAAAAGATGCAAAATTAAGCGTATTGTTTTGTGTATTAGACATTCAGAAAAATGATCTAAACGAATTTGAAAAATATGCGATATTCAATTTTGATAATCGAGGTTTTCTTTTAATGTTGATTGGCATGAAAAATAAAACATGAAAATTGTGAAACCAGATACGCAGGAAAACACACTGCTCATAGGGTTTCCCAGCAATGGTCTTGTAGGAACATTTTCTATTTCGTATCTTATTCATCATCTCAAAATGAAACAAATCGGGGAAATTGAGGTCCCAGATCTTACTCCGACATTATTTGTCGAAGGAGGGGAAATTCTAGCACCGATCAGAGTTTACAACAAAAATAACATTTTCATCATAATTTCAGATGTTCCATTTAACCAATACTTGGCGGAAGGATTTGCACTTGCAGTTTTGGAATTTTGTAAAAAAAATGCAATAAAAAAGATAATGATGGTCAGTGGAATGGAGACAATAAACCAACAAAAAGAGGCTCCAAAAATTTATGGATTAGTCACGCATTCAACATTAGATAACATACTTTACAATAATCAAATTCCAAAATTTTTGGATGGATCTATTTTTGGAACCGATGCTGCCATAATGTCAGTGTTCAGAAAAACAACAATTCCAGCATTGGTTTTGTATGCAGAGTGCCATCCATTTTTTCCGGATCCTGAAGCGTCTGTTGTTGCCATAGTAACACTTGCAAAAATTTTAGATATAGAAGTAGATACAAATGACATTCAAAACAGAATAGAAAAGCTTAGAATTCAACATAGAAGGCTAATGGAAGAAACACTTCGAGCAATACAACAGGAACAAGGGAAGGAAACAAGAGTCCCACAAATATACAAGTGATAACATGGAAGACAGTTATTTGAGATTCAGAATTACGCCACCAATAATTGGTTCATTATTTGATGATATAGAACATAAAACATTGTCACCACTTTCATGTTTAAGGGAATTTGATAATCATTGGAGGGTAGAATTTGATCTTCCAATGGTTGGAAAAAAAGACATCAAAGTAAGTTTTGATGGAAATTATGTTAACGTAGAGGCAAAACTCAAACAAAAATATTCAGAGGAGAAATTAGGAACCATTACAAAATTTGAATATTTTAAAAAATCAATCTCACTGCCTGAAAAGATAGACAGCAAAAAAGCAACAGCAAAATTTCAAAAAGGAAGATTGGAGATAAAAATTCCAAAAAGAACGGCAGGTAATTTAATTAAAATTAATTAGAATTATCTAATCTTGATTTTTGTAGTATAGGCTAATCACCTGATCAACTACAGTATTAGTATCACAGTCTTTTTCAGTGCTTACAAGAAGCAAGTGATCATCTCCAAGATAAAATGAAAAACGTTTTACTTTATCATATTCAGCCAAAGTGTATTTTGTTTTCCCAAGCCATTTCGACATATCTTTACGTGCTTTCCAATCAAGTGTGGAAATATTGACTAGTTCATTTTCAGCATGCGGAGAAAGCAAGTTTTCCACACCATCTCTCATCCCACCCCCAATCTTATTTGCCCATTCGTCATAGACTGTTGCAAATCGAATTTTGGGTTCTGCATCTAAAATTTGAGAGCAAAATTTGTCATAATCCAATGAATCTATTAGAAATGGGGAATTATTAGAGTTTTAGATGAAAACATTGAATTTTTGCCCTAAAAATCCCAAGTTAAGACTATTTCAGAAATGCCAGTGCTTTGACAATGTCAGTTTTACTGATTATTCCAATAATATTGCCATGTCCAGATAAAACACCAGCACCATTGATGTTTTTGTCAAGTAACATTTTTCCTGTTTTTGCCAAATCATCATCATAATCTACAGAAACAATATCCCTACTCATTATTTCTTCAATCTTGGTACTTCCACCAAAACCAGATTCAGAGATGAATCCCTTTCTAGGAAATATTACAGAGATAGCAGGATCAGTATTGTCAAGGACATCTTCTTGTCGGCCTAGATCAAGTGCAAGTTTGAACAAATCTCTAAAAGTTACAATGCCGACAGGCATTTCATCATGATTTCGTAGTATTACTCTAGAAATTTTTTGTTCAATCATTTTTAGGACTACTTTGTAAAGTGGAGTGTCAGAATACATCCAAGCATAGTAAGGAGACATGTATTCGCCGACAATTTTTTCACCAGGGTGGGATTTTGTAAAATATCTCACAAGATCGGTTTTAGTTAAAATTCCAACTACATTATTATGAGATGTAACTACCAAAGATCCAATTCCATTTTTTAACATAATGTTAGCACATTGATCCAGTCCGGCATTTTCATCTACAGATATAATTTTTTTAACAATTTCAGACAATGGAATTTCTTCTAGTTTTCTTTCAGTGTTGTCAGTTAACAGAAAGAATCCCAAATCTTTTTCAGTTACAAGGCCTGTAATTTTGTCATTTTCAGTGACTAAAAGCCTACTTTTTTTCTCATCGATTATTTTTTTTAAAACATCATCTAATGTGGATTCGAGTTTTATGGTTCGAGGATTATTCAGATAGTCTTTAGCATGCTTCACGATATAACAAAATCAGAGAGTTATAAAAAACTCCATACAATTACCACTCATGAAAATCGTCTTTCAGTATGGATAAATATCATAAAGATGAACTACAAACATCTTCAAGAAACCTGCAAAGGCATATGTTTTTGCAGGCTTGAATTTTCAATTAGCATCGTAATTTGAATTGTACAAGACAGTTCATGCCAAAAAGATTAACGGACCCGATCGGATTCGAACCGACGACCTATTGCTCCGCAAGCAATCGCACTATCCAAGCTATGCAACGAGTCCAAAAAGTTTGGGAAATTCACGCTTAATTTGGATTGCTATCAGTAAGATTCTGCAAAAATGTATTGGGTTTCATCAGGTTCATGTAATGTCCAAGCAGTGGGCAATGAGATATGTTGTACGGGTTTGAGATCATTGTCTTCAATCAAAGTACCCCAACCAGCCTCGTTTTTTGGATCAGGGGCATATTTTGGAGACAGGGTTCCAGCAAAAACCCAACCAGATTTTTTCTTTAGATGGGAAATAGATCGGATTGATTTTAACACGCCAGATGCAAGAGAAATACCACCCATTTGTGCAAGGCCTCCAATAAAAAAGATAGGCTTTGTCAAATTCAATGACGAATAGTCAAACAAAACAGCATCAGAGCAATAAGAGTAAAAGTCAACAATGCCATTCAGACGGTTTTGTAAATCAACCAGCATGTCATCAATTTCTATACTGTATGAGGCCATATCCAAAACTCTAGCACAAAATGCAATACGACCATCTCCAGATCCAATATCGATCACTTCAGAGTAACCCAAAGATTTTGCAAGTAATGTGTTTACATAACTGGACATTATCCATGTAGGAGAAAAAGGGGCTTTGCTTGAACCGTGCTGAATGCTATTTAGCCAATATTTGTTAATGTCACCTTCATATACAATGCAATCAACAGAGCCAATTTTTTTCTCAAAGGAGTTGTAATGGATAGGATTTTTTGCTGCAAATTCATGGAGTAACTCTAAATGCGGTTCTTCTATCGGAAACAATTCTGATTTTGAGGTTGGGATAACTTCGGGGGTTTGACTTTTACCATCGTATACTCTAACAAATTCTTTTTTCAGTTCAACTAAGTTTTTTGCAAATTGATCAATCATGAGAAAGTCCATTCTCGTATTGTTCTACGAATTCTTTAGTGCTCATGCTTTGACGCAGTTCATCAAAGAGCATGGTATCAAGTTCTGTTTGTTCTTTTGATTTTTCACCAGAATTTCCAGATTGCAATTTCTTTGTCAATTCCTGGATAGAGGCAGATAAGTTTTGTATAATTCTAGGATGAATTATGGAATCAAATCTTTGAGAGATTAGTTTTTCAGTTTTACTGATTTTTTTCTTCAATTCAAGCTCAGGATTGACTTGTTTTAGCATATTAGCCATAGATGAGACATTCATGACTTGATAATATGCCTCTACTATTTCATGAATACTCATTTCAGTTTTTGAATCTGCAACATCAAACAAATTCTCAATTTTCTTGGATTCATCCTCAAACATTTTAGAAATATCTTCAGCAGAAGTCATATAGTAAGATAAAAGTTCAAATTTTTAAAAATGTTAGGATTATACTTCTTTTTCTGCAGGTTTTGTGTAAACATAATTCATTATCAAACCTGCAATGATTCCGCCTAAAATTGGTGCCGCCCAGTATAACCAATGAAATTCCCAGAATCCAGAAATCAATGCAGGGCCAAATGTCCTTGCAGGATTAACTGATGCACCAGTCAAAGGTACTGCAATCAAGTGAATAAGGAAGACCATCCCACCGATTGTAAATCCATGCCATCCAGGGGATGCTTTTTTGTGTACTGCAGTCATAAAGATTACAGTTACCAAGAAGAATGTCAGGATTGCCTCAATTGCAAATCCAGAACCGATACTGTTGTTGATTAAATCACTTGGCCCACCTTGTGTTGCAAAGTTTACTTTTGCTCCAAGTTCAGGCAATATTGCTGCAAGTGTTGCAGCTGCGGCTACTGCACCGATTAATTGTGAAATGATATATCCAATTCCGTCTGCGATTCCAATCTTTTTTGTAATCATCATAGGAATTGTAACTGCAGGGTTAATGTGAGCGCCAGAAACATGTCCAAATGCATAGACCATCAAAGCAATGGCACCGCCGTGTCCAAGAGAAATGAACAATACAGACTGGGTTGTTAATTCTTCGCCAAATGCAGAGACTGCTAGAATTACTGAAAGAGGACCAAAGAATACCAAGCCATAAGTTGCAATTGCTTCTGCAAGATAGGCTCTGGGATTAACCATCAAGCTAAAGCCTCGCGTATATCCATATAAAAGATTCGACATTGGTTTATGATCATCTTATTTCAAAAAGTAATTAATTACAGATCATTTTATTTGATAATACATGGTTTCTGAAGGGGATTCTGTTCCAAAATTTGCAATAAATGATGCAAATGGAAACAAGGTAAAATCAAGTGATTTTAAGGGCAAAAAACACGTCATCTACTTTTACCCAAAAGATTTCACGCCAGGATGTACCACAGAAGCTGATGAATTCTCCAAAGATTATAAGAAATTCCAAAAAGAAGGAATTGAGATAATTGGAATTAGTCCAGACGATGTTGAATCCCATAAAAAATTCTGCGACAAAATGGGAATCAAATATCCGTTATTAGCAGATGTCGACAAAGAAGTTTCAAACTTGTTTGGTGTGTGGGGTAAGAAAAAATTCATGGGTCGAGAATACATGGGAGTGATGAGAAGCACATTTCTTGTAAACGAGAAAGGTAAAATTTTTAAAATCTATCCCAAAGTAAAACCGGCAGGACATTCAAAGGAAGTCTTTGAAGATTTTCAAAATCTAAGATAAAAATAAGTAAAGAAAGGTTTTAGAAATTTAGAAACCTTTTGGTAGCGTGCCTCTAGATGTTTTTGGTGCTTCAGGTTTTGGTTCAAAACCTTTTGGCAAAGTGCCCCTACTTGCGGTAGAACGAGCTTTTGTTTCTTTTTCAAGCATTTCATCAAATGCTTTTTCTTCATCAATTTTTTGTTGTTCTAGTCTTTGCAAGTAATCTGCTTCATATTCGATTAATTTTTCTTCTCTAGACCTTCCATTGTCAGATGTAGATTGTTGTATTGATGTTTGTGCCATACCTTTTGGCAAAGTACCTTTTGCAGGCTTTGGTGGTTCTGGAGTTGGAGTTTGTTGTGCTTTTGCTGCAACGCCTTCAACTGTCATATTGATTCCACTAAAACTTCCAAATGTCTTATCAGCAGGGTGGTATGCGATTCTTGCTCTTGTTGCATAGTACTGGTTTGATGGTGCGGTGTAACCAGTTACTGTTGCTTTTTGATCATTCCAATTTCTGGTTGGAACTTTTCCTACAGGAGCAGTTCGTCTGACAAAGTATCTGTTAGGAGCTGGAGAATAACCAGTTACTTTGGCTCTGTAATCATGGAATGATGTCATTGGAGCAGTATAGTATGCATTCTCTAATGCTTCTTGTACAGTTGCTGGAGGTTGTGATTTGGTCTCAGATGGTTTTGGAACCTCTGCAGGTTTTGTTTCTGCCGGTTTAACCTCTGCAGGCTTCTCTTCAAATCCTTTGGGCAGTGTGCCTTTTGGTTTTGTAGTTGTTGCAGGTCTCTCAGCAGGTTTTGTTTCTGCCGGTTTAACCTCTGCAGGCTTCTCTTCAAATCCTTTGGGCAGTGTGCCTTTTGGTTTTGTAGTTGTTGCAGGTCTCTCAGCAGGTTTTGTTTCTGCTGGTTTTACTTCAGATGGTTCTGTTTCAGCTGGTTTTGTTTCTGCTGGTTCTGTTTCAGCTGGTTTTACTTCAGATGGTTTGGTTTCTGCTTTGGCTTCAAGTTGTGAAGATAGTTTTGTCAACTTTTCTTCCAGTTTTGCAATTTTAGATTCTAGATCTTTTTTCGTTTGTGCCTTGCTTTTTTCTGCCATTGCTTACAGGAAACACTGCATTGTTTATTTACATTTTGATCATCAAAAGAGAAATCAGAATAGGGCTGTAAATTTCATGAATACGTCATATCAACTCCATTAAAGGTATGGAACAATATTTCAAAAGATTTGAAAAATCATAATTAGACAACATTTGCAATTGATAATCGAATCAAACAAGATGGGTTAGTTAAGGACAGCACAGGCCAAAACGTCAAAATTATCGATAAAACCACAGGTCTTATTTTTTTGTATGAATTTCATGGAACAGATGTTTTGTCAGTAGGAGATGAAACAGAGATTGCAGGCACCAATTCTTTGATACAAGACATAAGGGAAAATCATATCAAACAGAAATTCCAGACGGTTGAGAATTACAACTATGTGATTGTTAGAAGAAAAAATTTCATAGTCAGAATATCTACGGCCACAGAAAATTTGATTTCAAGAGACATGCTAAGAGTGAAATTACAAATGACATTTCAAGAGAACATAGTCGATTATTTTAGATTCAGAGGCTTTTTTCATTTTTTGAATTGATTTGAATAGTATTTTTTCAACATATGACGGATAACTTTTCAGAATCATATCTCTTATTTTTTCCCTATTTTTAACATAATAGTTTGCAAGAGGATCATAAACATTTGAACCAATTAGTTTTTCTTCAGAAATTGAAAAACCATTAACTAAAATCAGATTTTTCAGATAATCCATACTGTAATGTTCAGAAGACCAAGTGAATTTCAAGAGACCTAGATCTTTAAAGGAAGTACTTTTGGTGGTTATCGGAATAGCCATCATAAGTAAACCCGAGGATTTCAAGACTCTCTTAGATTCAAGAATAAAATCAGACAAAGGTTTGAAATGTTGTGCAGATTCTAATGCAAGTACACGATCAACAGAATCATTTTGAAAGGGTAATTTTGTGGAAGTTGAATTCAAAAATTCAATATTTTTTTGATGTCCGGAAAAAACCAATTGTTTGAAATTAATATTTACATCATACAATTTAAGATCAGGATATTCATCTCTCCACATTATAGATGGGGCAGATAGCCCACTACCAACATCAATGACACTCATTCCTACGGATAGTTCTGCCATATCTGCAAAAACACGACAGAGATTTTTTTGTGCAGTGATCGGATCAGAGTGATCATGTGACCAGAATCCAAAATTAAGCATTGAACCTCCTGTAGCTAATTGCATAACAGGAGAAAGAGAAGTGTAAAGATTTACAACATCTTTTTCATTTCTGCGAAATGTCCATAAAAATAAGTCTAGAGGGTTTATCGATATCAAAAATAATTCCAAATTATTTTAAAGATATGACTATTAATTTCTAAGGTAACCCTTCTGAATCCTCAACACAGTGTTTGTGAACCCAGTTTTCGTCCCTGTTTTTTGCAATCTCTTTTCCGGGTTGTATTTTATCACCGCAAGAAGAACAGGATGTTGCAAACTTTGCTTTCATGGATTAATACCATCAACGGAAGATAAATCAATTGTGTTGCGAATAAGGTCAACCAACGATTAACATGTTTTATTAATTTGAAATATCAAGTTATCACATGAATAATGATCATGGAACAGATTCCAACATCACACTTGCAAAATGGACTGATCGGTTTCTTGCATGGTTAATTGATTTTATAATAATTTCAAGCGTTTCTACGATGATAATTTTTTTATCGTTTGGGTCAATTTATTATGAATTTGATGAGGGTGGTCTATGGGCTGAAAATACACAATACATTCCAGCCAGCATCTTGTTTTTTGCATATTGGGTAATTTTAGAATACAAAACAGGTCAGACAATAGGGAAAAAAATTCTCAATTTAAAAGTCACAGACATCAAAGGCAAAAAACCAAACTTGCAAGGAATTCTACTTAGTTGTTTTGGAAAATCATTCCTATTGCCATTGGACGTAATTCTAGGATTGATTTTGACTAACGAGAAAAGACAAAGGATTTTCAACAAATTAGGAGACACCATAACTGTAAAAATTAGAGCTTCTCAAGAAGCATCAGATATGAAATATCTAAAAGATTGAATTTTGTGATATTTTGTTGAATAATTGTTTTGAAAGGATATTTGCAACATCTAAAATCCAATCCATCTCAATTTCACGTACTGATTTCTTTTCTTTCATGAGATCCAATATTTTGTAAACAGTGGACAGGATAAATCTCAGTAATCCAAATTTCGTTCCCAAAAATTAGAATAACTTTAAAGAACGTACCTACAGTTTAAAAGAAAAATTTCTTTCATCTGTACAATGACTAAATCAAGAACGTCTCTTGTGATAATCGCATTGTCTGTAACTCTTGTTGCATTTCTGTCAATAGGTTTACTTCAAGAAAGTGAAGCCGCCAAAGGTCAAGGGGTAGGACTGCCAGCAATTGGATCTGACAAAGTTTGTGGAGATAGATTGTGTTCTGAATCTGCTTCAAGCTATTCTTCCCCAAAAGAAGATCTAGTTCAAACCACGTCTCAAACTAGTGAATGCAAAAGCAATGAAGGTATAACTCGTACCCATTACATTGCAGCAGACGAAGTAGAATGGGATTATGCTCCTTTGGGAATAAACCAAATGAAAGGACAAGAGTTTAATGAAGATGAGAATGTATTTGTTGAAAATTCTTCAGATAGAATTGGGAGTACTTACATCAAGGCATTATATCGTGAGTATACCGATGACACATTTTCAAAACTTAAACCAAGATCTTCTGAATGGGAACATCTTGGAACACTTGGACCAATGATTCATGCTGAAGTATGTGATACAATCAAAGTTGTATTCAAAAATAATTCTGAAGAACTAGATTACTCTGTTCATCCACATGGCGTCTTTTATGACAAAGATTCAGAAGGTGCTGAATACAATGATGGAACTTCTGCAAGTAACAAATCTGATGGAATAGTTTCTCCAGGTCAAATACATACCTATGAGTGGGATGTGCCAGAACGTGCAGGACCTGGACCAAATGATCCAAGTTCAATAATTTGGATGTATCATTCACATGTTGATTCTCCAATGGATACCAATTCAGGACTTGTTGGTCCAATTGTAATCACATCTAAAGGAATGGCTGATTCAAACGGTAGACCCATGGATGTAGATAGAGAAATGGTGAGCCTCTTTACAGTTTCAGATGAAAATTCTAGCAACTATCTATGTGATAATCTAGAAAGATTCACCGATGAGACTTGTGATAATGAGGAACTAGTTGGAAATGATGACTTTGCTGAAAGTAATCTCATGCACGGCATTAACGGATATGTCTATGGAAATCTGCCAGGACAAACCTTGAACAAAGGTGAACATGTACGTTGGTATCTAATTGGCATGGGAACTGAAGTGGATTTACATACACCACATTGGCATGGAAACACTGTACTGTGGAATGGAATGAGAGTAGACGTAATGGAGTTAATGCCAGCCAGTCTAAAGACTGTTGACTTTATTCCCGACAATGTAGGAACATGGATGTTCCATTGTCATGTCAATGATCATATCTCTGCAGGAATGATGTCACTTTTCAAAGTGATTTAACCTCATTTTTTATTTTTTTTGTTTTCCAATGCATCGTATTCCTCAGTTAATTTTTGATGGATTTTTGATACATCGTCTAGTGATTTGATTTCTTTTGGCATATTTTTTAGGAATTTCTTTGTATCTTCTGAAATTTCATAAATTATTGCCATAACTGAGAATTTTATTTTTCTCAGAATTAAAAATTATGATTATATTTGTTCCACGTGGGTCTAATAATCAATCGTCTCCTGTCAAAACATGAAGTGTGATTAATGCTATCAGTAACAATAGCAATCCAAATTGCCCGTGTAGTAATCTGGTGAAAATCTTGGTATGCCTTGATGATGTATATCTCAATAAAATTCCACTTATCATCAAAACAGTCATGGTAATTGCAAGTGACAATGAAATTGAATCTAGATCACTTACTAAAAGCAATCCATGTGTCATTCCTGCAAAGTAGCCAATAGAATTGAGAATGATATGAAAGTTCAAAACAGGCTTGTAAAATGACACTGCTTGTCTTGCCATTAAAAGTGACTGCCAACCTGCGCGTACGGCATACTTTCTCCACTTGTTAAAGAAGATAAACGGCAGATTTGCAATAACTCCTGCACCAATTGCCACCCATCCAAGATTTTCTATTGTATCTTCTGCATCATCATCGTCTGCAAATACAGGTATTGGAACTAAAAATAATAAAAGAAAAATAATTGAGATGATTTTTGTATTCATCAAATCACCTCGATGTTAGTTTTGGTCTTTTGACCTTGTAGATTTTGAATCCGGTATATGCAACTGAAG
>NZ_JAOULD010000020.1 GCF_029882185.1 Candidatus Nitrosopumilus sp.
ATCTGCCATGCTGTTAAGAAAAGTGGAATAAAAGATACTTAGTTTGGTGTCTGGAATTTGTGAAGCCAGCTTAGTTGAGTCAATCATGTCCACAATGCATACGACGGAATTTTGAGATTTTCCAAAAAACTCTAAATGCTTTTCTTTGGTCTTCTCTTTTTCCAGATGCCTTGGTGTTGGTTGACTAAACTCCTGTTCATAATAACTGATATTACCCGTCATGCCCTTTTGACCTCTGGTAAATATCCAAAAATTTTGTCATCTCTAGGTGATTTTTTATTATTCTTGCACCAACAATTTGGCGAACATGATTTTACTAACATATGATCACGCTCATCAGGTATTTGTTGTATTCATGATCATGAATGTGGATTTCAATTTGATTTAAAATGTTGAAGGGGCCAGAGAAATATTCTGCCAACATTACTCTGCATCTACATTGACATTGAGACACCATCTTTACGCCAACTCGTTGATTGTAGAGATCCCTGCATTTTCAATATGAGAATAGTGGTTTTTTGCAAACCTAGATGGACTCTCGACATACTGTATGGCACCTACCTGTTTTCCACAGATACATACTCCAAGCTTGAAGGGAATCTTGCTTTGTCCGCAATATGGGCAATTCTTGAAATCGTCACCGTTGCCCATGATTCCGTGTGCTGATTTTTTATTTTGTGTTTTCATGAATTAATTTTTGATTTGTAGCATATATGCTTCCTTGTAACAACGTTAACTTTGTTAACAAATTAATAGTGTCATTCTGGATTATGCTCATGGTCAAAAAGGGTGAGATGTTTGGTGTACGGTTAAATGAGGAGGACATGAAGCAGTTTGCCCGCATTGTGGAAGAGGAAAGATCCAACAAATCCTCAATGGCTGCAAGAATCATTCATGACTGGATACATTTCATGAAATCAAAGCAGGAGAGGGGAGACATTACTCTGGCAGGAGAAATCATCAAGAATCTGATCAACACATTACCCGAAGAAAATATAGCTAGGATTGCAAAAAAGAATGCAAAATATGTAATTAGTGAAATGAAGTGGCAGAATGACGATCTTGACTTTGCGGAACTATCAAAGAGGATAGTGGAATGGAACATGGAAAATGACAGAAAACTGATCCCAAAGGAAAAGCCAGGGCTGGTACTATTCAAACAAAGGCACGAGCTAGGCATAGGTTGGTCTGTTCATCAATGCGAGATGTATTCAGAGATGTTCAGACTGATTGGTGAAACAATCAATACAAACTCTGTAAAACATGACAAAACGTCATTTAGTTTTGAGGTAATACGTCATGGTTAAAAAGGAATAATCGTATGTCCTTTTCATTGCTACTTTCCAGTGCTATTGTAATTGTTAAACTTTCTTTCATGAGTCCGAGGCGCCAGTCAAGGACGCGTTTATTCCCTCTGGTAGCCTCTATACTGACAAATTCATTTATCAAAAAATTATCCAGTCTGATTGAAAACACAGCGTAAACCTAGGAACGAAAAGGGGATACCATTTTTACTGATTACCGATAAAAACAGGAATCCTACGTTTGTGCGTAGAAACACGACGCTCTCGTAAATATCAAATTCTAAAATCAATCTTGACTCAGATCTGCGGGAATCAGTTCACCATTTTGGAGATAAAAATGACACCGATAGAAGATTTTCAATGTCTGGGAAGATCGTTCTCTTCCAGATAGTCATCCCATGCTTTGATACCTCCCTCTAAAACTTGGAAATCTATTCCATGCTGTGCTAACTCATACGTTGCAATGGTTGCACGGTTTCCAGATCCGCAAATAACTACTACCGGTTTGTCAGTTGGAATTTCAGATAAATTTCCTTCAATGAAAATATCAGATAGTGGGATGTTTTTGCTTCCAGAAATCACAGTTGCTTCTAATTCAGAAGGCTCTCGAACATCAAGAAGATAGATGTCGTCTTGGTTTTGTAATTGCCGATACAGTTCTTCTGAAGATGTCAAAGTTGGAGTTATTTTTGTTGAAAGATTATCATTCCATAACTCAATTCCCCCTACAAGATAAGATGTTTTGATTCCTGCGTTATTCATAATTTGGGCTGAATCTAATGCCTTGCTTTCGGAATCTCCGACAAGCACTATGTGGATACTTTGTGCTACTTCGGGAATTCTGCCAAACATTGTTTTGATTCTCTTCTCAAGTGTTGCACCCTCCATCACATCAACTGAAGAACCGTCAATATGTCCCTTCATGTATGAATCTGGCTCTCGCATATCGATAACCACTAAATTAGGATCTAACGTCATTTGTTGTTCTAATTCACTTGGATACAGTGAAAATGGTTTGTTTGAATTCGTGGAAGATGGTAAAACACATTCACCAGGATATTTCATTGCCATATGCTCTGCACGAAGGCCGCACATGTTCCCATATGTTATTCCATTAGCACCACATACAGGA
Source organism: Candidatus Nitrosopumilus sp. (assembly GCF_029882185.1). GTDB lineage: Archaea > Thermoproteota > Nitrososphaeria > Nitrososphaerales > Nitrosopumilaceae > Nitrosopumilus. The sequence continues at coordinate 2,437 of NZ_JAOULD010000020.1, forward strand.
TCATACTCCATAGTACAGGCAATTACTGGTTTTTCAGTTTGCCAACCTCTATCTTTTAGCTTGTCAATAGAATTAGAATTTACACATGCGGGAGTTGCATCATGATGTTTGAACATCAAATGTTTTCCTTCTGCACAAATAATATTTTCAACAGAGATTCCAGCATGTTTTTGATGAAGTGGTCTTAGATAGGGTTTGATTTCACCATCCATCATACAGATTTTTCCTGCATATGCACCTGGGCCACATCTGTCATCTAGTACGCATATCTCACCTAGAGATGCAAACCCTGGTGCGCAGATCCCATTATGTGGAGTATGACGTTGTCCCATTGTGTTTTCATTCATTTTAGAGTTTTTCATAGAATTATCATGATGTGAGTCCATATGTTCTGCAAAGATAGGAGCAATACCAGTTGACAAGATTAATGGAAGTAACGTAAAGAAAATTAATTTCATGATATGGAGAGATTTTAAATTAAATTTAAAGGAATGGAGAGGATCCAACAAAGTAGAATCTATAGAGGCTTGAACCATTTTCGGCGTGAATTTATGATGCCTCGCAAATTTCATCTAGTAATGTCCCCCTTTGATTCTTCCAATTAATCTGCTTGCTTTTTTTTCAAAGGTTAGGGATATCGGTATCTGGATTACTATGCGTCTTTCCTTTTTCAAAGATTGATCGATGTTTAATCAATGAAAACATGGTCACTACTTTAATATAATTAGCGATTTTTTTCCAAATCAGAAATCTATTGTTAATAATTTTTGATGTTGAGGGGGTTTTGTATGATGAAGAATATCTTCCAATTCTTGCAGAAAAGATCCACAAAGAAGATGAAATCTGGGAAATTACAAGACAGGGTATCCAAGGAAAAATCAATTGGGAGGAAGGATTGCGAACTAGAGTTGCTGCCCTCAAAGGATTGGATGAAAAAATTTGTCAAGAAGTGTCTGATGGACTGCCTATAATGACTGGTGCAAAAAAAGCATGTAAGACATTAAAAGCAGCAGGATGGAAATTGATGGCTGTATCTGGTGGTTTCAGTCTAATGATGCACAGACTGAAAAAAGAATTGGATTTGGACTATGTTTTTTCAAATGAATTGATATTCAAAGATGGTAAATTAGACGGTGTCACAATTAATGTGGATTCTGATAAATCAAAATCTGCACGAATGAAAATCGAGGAATGGGGTGAGAAAAAAGAGAATATTGTCTGTGTTGTGGATGGTGCAAACGATGTAAAACTATTTGACGTGTGCGGATTGGGGATTGCGTATCGTGCTCAAGATATCGTAAAAGATCTGGCTACGACCACTTTGGAAGAAAAAGATCTATCAAAAATTATAGATATTATTAACAAGCATTACAAACTCGAATTAGACTCTACATCCCCTGCATAAACAATTTTTTAGTCTGTATGTTCAGATATTGTACTTGCAAATACTCCCAATACATATTGAAAAAGAGATCGAATCTTCTGATGATCTCTCTGATCTCATTTTAAAGTCTGAAAAACTAACTGATGGTGACATTTTGGTAGTTGCACAAAAAATAATCTCTAAACAAGAAGGACGTTTGATAGACCTATCTACAATAACTCCTTCCTTGTTGGCTGAAGGTATTGGTTCTCAATACCAAAAGGATCCACGTATCGTTGAATTGATTTTGTCTGAATCAAAACGAATTATCAGAATGAATAATGGTGTCTTGATAGTTGAAACTCATCATGGATTCATTTGTGCAAATGCTGGAATTGATGAAAGCAACGTAGAAGAAGGATATGCCACTTTACTTCCTGTTGATTCAGATGCATCTGCACAAAGAATCAGAAAGAAAATTTTAGAAGAGTCCAACAAAAATGTCGCAGTTATAATCTCTGACACTTTTGGTCGACCGTTTCGAATGGGGCAAACAAATCATGCAATTGGAATCTCTGGGTTAAATCCAATTTTAGATTATGCAGGAACAAAGGATTCTTTTAATAAAGTATTACGTGTTACGGCAATTGCGATTGCAGATGAACTTGCATCTGCATCAGAATTGGTTATGGGCAAATCATTAAAATGCCCTTTTGCTATAGTTCGTGGGTGTTCTTTTCAATCTGGTGAATATGCTATAGATGAATTAATTCGGTCTGAACATGAAGATCTTTTTAGATGATTTTTTAAAATTTATTTTTTGATCAAAACAGGATCTTTCCCAAAAATGACTTCCCTTCTAATTGATTTCATTCAGATTGGAATCAATTATTTCTTGTCTTAACAATCTCTAATCGTATATTATAACATGAGTTAAATCATACAAATTGTGAGGAAGCAAACAATCTGTCTGTGCTAAAAAATGGTGATGCCAAAAACGCTCCACATTTTAGCCAGGAAATTTTTGCTAATTATTTGATTGGATTATTTTGGCTTGATTTCATCTCAAACTCGGATACAATAAACCATCTGCATGAGCGAAAAATCATTCAATGAATTGGTATTGTTGTACATCACGACACGTTTGGAATTTTTATATATCTTAATATTTGAAATTGCCTTCACAAAACTATGATAAATAACATTCTTGTTCCCTATGATTTTACAGGTTTTGCAGATTTATCCTTGGATAAAGCAATGGAAATTGCCAAGAAATTTGATTCAAAATTAACTTTGTTGACCGTAATTGGAAGTGATATTGATACATCTGGAATGTCCTGGTCACGAGCTCAAGAAGTGCATGATGAGATGGAGGTAAAGGCAAAAGAAGATTTGAATAAAATAAAAAAGATCCATTCTGCCGACAATGTATCCATATCCGTTGATGTTGTTCACAATCCTTCTGCTGTAAATGGAATTCTTTTATTTGCTGAACAAAATAACATGGACTTGATTGTTATGGGCTCTCACGGTAGATCGGGCTTCAAAAAATTGGTTCTTGGTAGTGTTGCATCCGAAGTAGTGGCAAAATCGAATTGCCCTGTGTTGATAGTCAAATTATCCGGCAAACACATCTGATTCTATAAATTATAAACTGTTTTTTAGATTAGAATTTTTGTTGTTACCATTATTGTAAATATCGTGATCAATCCAATTGCCATTATGTTGAGAACCAATCCATGTTTTACCATTGCCTTGATTGAAATTTGAGCTTTTTCATAAATCAGGGCATTGGGTGGAGTTCCCATAGGTAAAAGAAATGCAAATGATGTTGCAATCGTTATCGCAAACAGCACTGGCAGTGGTGTCCATCCATTTAACATGGCCATGGTTCCGACAATTGGAATGAAAATTGCTGCAGTTGCAGTATTTGATTTTACATTTGTCAAAAACATGATCATTGCAACCAAAACCACAATCACCAATTCAAATGGATAGTCCCCAACAAACGATAATGAATGTGCAATCCAAGTTGCTAATCCTGAATCCATAAATGCTAAAGATAATGCGAATCCTCCTCCTAGTAAAAACAATAAACCGTAAGGGAGTTTCTCAATTCCTGCCCAATTCAGCAAACTTTCTGATCTAGTCTTAGGTAAGATAAAGAGGGAAATTCCTCCCAAGATTGCAATTACTGAATTTGTGATAAAAGATCCTTCAGGCTGCCACAATGGAATTGTAAACATTAGGACCAACACTCCTATGAGTACTCCGAGCACTGTTTTTTGCTCCAGTGTCATTTTCCCCACAAGTGATTTTTCCAATAATATGGTTTTTTTAATTTCAAATGTTGTTTCTGAATTGTTTTTCCCAATTTGCATATTCATGTACAATCCACAAAGAATTAGCATAGAGAACGCTAATGGAGTTCCAAGCATGGACCATTCTGCAAATGTTACTTTGTGTGAAAACATCTCCATTACTGTTGCAGCATAAAGTAAGTTTGGAGGGGCTCCAATTAGAGTTGCAACACTTCCAATTGATGAGGAATACGCAATAGATAACATAAAAATAACTTTGAATTTTGTTGTTACGAAATTAGTCTTAGAAAGAGCAGTCAAAATTGTTGCAGCAATAGGAAGCAATATCAAAACAACGGTGGTACTCATTACAACCGTTGAAAGCAAAGCTGTTGTGATCATAAAGCCCCATACTATTCTTTTTGGAGAATACCCAAATATTGAAATCAATTCAAATGCAATTTTTTTATGTAATCCTGATTTTTCAATTGCTAAGGCTATCATGAACATTCCAAGTAATAGTACAATTATTGGATGCATGTATTCTGCTGCAATTTGTTTTATTGGAAGTATTCCAAGTAATGGAATTAACCCCATTGGAAGTAACGCAGTTGCATAAACAGGAATCGCTTCAGTAATCCACCACACAATCATCCATACCGAAATTGCCAAAACTGCTTTTGCAGAATAATCCATTCCTTCAGGTGTGGGCATGAATATGATCAGAAAAAATAAGGCAGGTCCTAAAAACATGCCTAATCTTCTGAGATTAAATTTCATCTTCCATATCTGCATTCAGAGTAATTTTATCTCTATTGATGTAACTTGTTAAAATAGATTTTAATATGACAAATTGACCTTTAAAAATTAGTTACTAATGTCTGAATCTACTGAAAAAAAACTAGATGCAACTGGATTATTTTGCCCTGAACCTGTGTTTAGAACAAAAATTGAAGTTGAAAGAATGCAAGTAGGTGATGTGATTGTTGTATCTGCTGATGATCCAGCTGCAGAAGATGATATTTCTAGATGGGTTACTCGAAATGGACATGAGTTAATGGATATGTCAAAAGACGGTGATATCATCACATTCAAAATTAAAAAGGTGAAATAATCTAAATCATGACTACTGTAACTGATACAGATGTATTGAATCGTGTAGGCAATACTCCTTTAGTTCGCTTGGATTCTCTTTCTCATGATCATGTAGAATATTTTGCAAAACTAGAGGGACACAATCCATTTGGTTCAGTCAAAGATAGAGCTGCTTATTGGATGATCAAAGATGGTGAAGAAAAAGGAATTTTGAAAAAAGGGAAAAGCATCATCATTGAACCAACATCTGGTAACACTGGCATTGCATTAACTGGAATTGCAAATTTACTTGGATACAAAGTTGAAATCGTTATCCCGGAAAAAGCAAGTAATGAAACTAAAGACATCATAAGAAAATTGGGAGCTAAGGTGTTTGAAACTAGTGATGATTTGTGTCCTAAAGTGGGTGCTGGCACTGATCAGAGTATTGCTCTTGCTACATCTATTGCTTCTTCAAGACCTGACACTTACTACTCTCCAAACCAATACGCAAATGAAGCTAATTTCAAAGGACATTATGTTGGAACAGGGCCTGAAATTTGGAAACAAACTGAAGGGAAAGTAACCCATTTCTTTACTGGTGTTGGCACTGGCGGCACTATTACTGGAATTGGCGCTTTTCTTAAAGAAAAAAATCCTAACATCAAAATTATTGGATGTCAACCACAACAAAATCATTTGATTCAAGGTTGGAGAAATTTTGAAGAATCTGCAAAGCCCGATTTATTCTTGAAAAGAGAGAATGTCGTAGATGATTGGGTATCTGCTGACAATGATGAAGCATTTTCAGTTGTTAAAGAAGTGTATGTCAAAGATAAACTCCTAATCAGTCCATCATCTGCAGCAGTGTATGCTTGCATGAAAAAATATCCCATATCTGGAAATGCATGCGTTGTAGGAATTTTTGCTGATGATGGAAGAAAATTCAAAAGTGTTTATGCAACTCAAAACGTTATGACTGAAGAAGAATTTGATAATTCTCTTAAAGATGCAAAATATCTCTCTGAACTAGCATACTGATCTATTCAAGAATCTGCTTCAAATGTTTTTCATAAAATTCTCTAAATGAAGAATTCATATCCATTTCGTGCCGTAAACACTTGTTACTTTGCTCTGTTATTTTATTTTTAATTTCTCTACTCCAAGAACTTTGCTGTTTATCTTTAGAGTCTACTATCGATGGATTTTCTTTAATTTTCTCCATTGTTTCTAACAAGATTTTACTTAGTTGTCTGAATTTACTTATTTGTAAAAGAAACATCTGCGCTTCATCTTTATTTACTAGATTCATCATTGCATGAACTTGATTGTAGTATTCTAAACCTTTTTCATTGTATTTTTTAAAATCATCCATTCTTTGTTTCCAATATTCTTTAGTTACTTTTTCTTCAATTTTGTAACTGAATTGAATCTCTCCTAATTCTCTACCTAATTTTGCTAATTTGTCACTATGTTCTTTTGCAGATTTTTTGAGATTTTCTTGCTCTTCACTCATCATTGCTTACTTTTTCTTCTCAAATAAAGAGTTTAAATTGTTTTTTCCATTCTTTCTCTGATTCCTCTGAGTAAAACAATATGCATTTTTCACAGAATGAATCCCATTCGGATATTCCTAATTTATCAAAATATGTCACTGACCACTTGTATGTTGGTTGTTTTCTATATTGAAATTGCTGAATAGTATAGATCTCTTTTTCGTAAAATTTATTCAGGCATTTTTTGCATTGAGCATTTTTCATTATTTGCTGTCTGCACTTTCTGTAAGATACTTGTCTACATCAATTGCTGCCATGCATCCAAAAGCTGCTGCTGTAATTGCTTGTCTGTAATTTCTATCGTGTACATCGCCAGCTGCAAAAACACCTTCTATGTTTGTATATGTTTTATTTTTCAATACTACATATCCTTCTTCATCTAAATCAATCTGACCTTTGAACAATTGTGTATTTGGTTCATGTCCAATTGCTACAAATAATCCTCCTGCATCTAGTGTGGTCTCTTCATTTGTTTTTAGATTTTTTAAAACTGCTTGTCGCATCTTTTGATCTCCTTTAATTTCAGTAACTGCGGAATCCCAATGAAATTTTATTTTTTCATTGTTAAGTGCCCTTTCTTGCATGATTTTACTTGCACGTAATTCATCTCTTCTATGAACTAGGTGGACATTTGTTGCAAATTTTGTAAGAAAAGTTGCCTCTTCAATAGCTGAATCTCCCCCTCCTACAACAATGATATCTTGATTTCTAAAGAATGGTCCGTCACATGTGGCACAATATGAAACTCCTTTACCGCCAAATGTCTCTTCACCTTCCAATCCTAATTTTCTTGGATTTGCTCCTGTTGCAATAATGACAGCACGTCCTTCGTATTCTTCTGATGCTGTTAGAACTTTGAATGGCTTATGTCTAAAATCGACATTCACTACAACATCATCTATGATTGTAGTCCCCATCCTTTGAGATTGTTTTCTCATCTCTATCATCAAGTCCGGACCCATTATGCCGTTTTCAAATCCTGGATAGTTTTCAACTTCCGTTGTGTTTACTAGCTGTCCTCCTGGTAAAATTCCTGATAAAATTAAAGTATCATATCCTGCTCTTGAACAATAAATCCCTGCAGTGTATCCTGAAGGTCCTGCACCTATGATGATGACATCAAATTTTGTCTTGGTTTTATCTGAAATTTTATGTCCATCATCTTTTGTTTCAAGAACTGCTGCACCTGCATCTCCTGCCATCATTATACTATCTGTCTTAATTTCAATAATTTAAGTGAATATCCTTCACAGTCATTCATTTTTCATTCGCAAAAGAATTTGATCACAAATTCTTCTCATCTCTGAATCTGATCCACCACTTGATATTCTTACAATATCTGACGTTGTAACAATTCCTACAATCTCCTCATTTTCTTTGACTGGAAGTTTGTGAATGGTTTTCTCTTTCATCAGTTCTGATGCTTCCCAGATTGTCTCATCCGGATCAATTGTAATCAATGGTGATGACATTACTTCTTTTATTTCTGTAAATAACGGCTTTCCGTCTGCAGCAATTTTTGTGACAAAATCCCTTTCAGTAATAATTCCAATTGGTTTTTTGTTTTCTGTAACGATAACACATCCTATTCTTAGCTTTTTCATATGTTCTGCAGCTTCTTGTACTGATGTTGATTTGTCTAGTGTTAGTACATCCTTATTCATTACATCTTTGACAAATGTACTATTCATGATTGGATTCTTTTTTTCAATTATATGATATAAATTCTAAATTACCAAGATTGATAATCAATAAGGATAATCACATAAGTCTTTAAACCCGAATTTACATTGTGATGATATATGGCTGTCAAAACAAAGAAAATCCTAGTTCCGTTAGATGGGTCTAAAAATTCTCTTCGTGGATTGGACATGGCTATTCATCTTGCAAGGCAGTCTCAAGGGACGATCACTGCGTTGGCTGTAAAATCAGTGCCGGGGATTTATGCAATTCATCCTCTTGGATTTCTGGATTTTTCTTCAATGACTGAAGTAAAAAAATTACTTGCCGATGCAAAATTACGCGCCGCTAAAAAAGGAATTATGTTAACTGGAAAAGCAATAGCAGGTGACCCTGGATATGACATTGCACGATTTGCAAACAATTCAAAAAATAGAATTGATTTGGTTGTTATTGGTGCACGTGGAAGAAGTGCTGCAAAAGAAATTTTCTTAGGTAGTGTTTCTAATTATGTTCTTCACAAATCTAAAAAGCCTGTATTGGTAGTAAAATGACTGCAAATAATTTCAAGAAAGTTCTTGTTCCTCTAGATGGTTCAACATATTCTGAAAAAGCATTAAAACGAGCATGTGAATTTGTTGATGCCTTCAATTCTGAAATCATTTTGATATATGTTATCGAAAAATCTATTCCTATTAATTTACTGGATAGAAAAGAATACTTGGAAATACTGCGAAAGTTTGGAACAAAAGTTTTGGATAAATCTAAGACTGATTTGTCTAAAAAAGGAATGTCTGCAAAAATTTTCTTGAAAGAAGGAAACATTGTAAATGAAATTGAAAAACTTGCAAAAAAAGAAAAATGTGATCTTATTGTTGTTGGAAATAAAGGACTTGGCTCTGTAGCTAGATTTTTGCTTGGAAGTGTTTCAAATAAAATTTCTCAATCTTCTTCGTGCTCTGTCTTGATTGTGAAATGAACTTAATTTGCTAATGTACTTACCACATCTGATTTTGTAATTATTCCCACCAATTTGTCATTTTTTACGACTGGAAGACCACTGATGTTGTATTTGATCATTTTAGTAACTGCAAGTTTGACATCATTATCTGACTCTACTGTAATTGGATTTGTTGCCATGATGTCTGTTGCATGAAATGGAAAAAGATAACTCATCTGATTTGAGTGTATTTCCTCCAATCCTTTTTTGAATTTATATTCTTGAACTTCTTTAGGATCTGCTGATTCTGCAATCCATTGTGGGATTTTTGCAGGTACAAAATCCCTGAACGTGATTACCCCTACCGGTTTTTGATTTCTTTTGATGATGATTCTGGAAATTTTATATTTTAACAATAAACTTTCCACATGTAATATTGGATCACTTGGAGCTGCAGTAATTACATTTGACTGCATTATCTTTGAAACTTTGATAGAGTCTGAACCTTTTGTGAGAAATGCTTTTGCAAGATCTGTTTCAGTTACTATTCCTTCAAGCGTTTTATCTTTATTTAAAATAATTACCACGCTAATTCTGTGCTTTTTCATCATTTGTGCACATTCTTTTACTGTATTTTCTCTCGTCAGTGTAAATAATTTTCTTGGTTTGAAATCTTTTGCTTTTACATCTTTTATGGGGGTTGATCCTAATTCATAAATTTTTTTTGCTATGTCTTTTTCAGTTATGATTCCAACTGGATTTTTCTTGTCTGTAACTATGATTCTTTTGACTTTGTGTTTTAGTATTGATTCTCTAGTTTTCATGAGTGTTGTGTTGGGACTAACTGTGATTGGTTTTGTAATCAATTCTGATAATTTCAAATTTTTAATATCCATGGATCTATTAAATGATAATTTGATAAATGTCTTTCAACTAAACCATTACTGAAAATCAAATCTGGTAATTATTAGAAAGCTATTTAGTTATAGTTTGAGTAGGTTATGCATGACAGAAAAAATTCCTTTGTTTGTAATTGGCTTGCCAAAAGATGAACCTGCTAACGAGGTACTTTTATCAAAATTTGGAGATGCATTAGAGAAAGTTCAACAAGTATTGTCTCCAATAATTGAAGCAAAAATTGCTGTAGAATCTCAAAATTCTGAAGGTACTAGAACTCACTATGATGTTACTGCCACTGTGAAAACTTCTGATGATCGACTTGTTTACACTGAATCTGGTTGGGATATTTTGAAAATTGCTGATGAATTATCTAGGAAACTAGAGCGCGAATTGTCAAAACACTATGATAAAAGACAAAGAGAAAGTATCCGTAAAAAGGAGGATTAATCTTGTTCAAAAATATTCTGGTGCCTTTTGATCTTTCAACTCAGTCCACTAGGGCATTTAAAGTTGCATTGGATATTGCTAAATGCCGTGATTCTAAAGTTACATTACTTACTTGTCTTGAAGGAGATGCATGGCATCACAAATACTATGATGCCCGAGCAGACTCTGAATTAATCAAAAAACAAAAAAAAGTTTCACAAAAACATCTTGAACAACTAGAATCTTTAGCAGAGAAAAATAACGTTTCAATTAAATCTCAAATCATAACTTCTAAATCTGTAGTAAATGACATTATAAATTATGCAAAGTCTAGAAAATATGATTTGATAGTAATTGGTTCTCATGGTAGGACTGGTTTTGATAAATTACTTTTGGGTAGTGTTGCAAACGGTGTTTCTCAAAAAACCCGCTGTCCAGTTCTAATTGTTAAATAAACAGAAGGTGTTTAATTGATTTCAATTGTAGGTAGTGGCCGAGTTGGCTCATCTATTGCATTTCTTTGTGTATCTCACGGATTAGATGATGTTTTACTTTTTAATCCAAACAAAGAGAAAGCAATTGGCGAATCTTTGGATGTCGCAAGTGCAATTCCTGCTGATTCCAAATTTTCTATTCATGGAACTGATGACTATTCAGAGTTATCTAGCTCCGATATTGTTGTAATTACTGCAAGTGTTGGTGTATATGAAAAAGACAGAACGGAAAACATGGGGCTGCAAGTTAGAATGATTAAAGAAATAGCACAAAAAATTAAACAATATTGTCCATCTGCAATAATTTTGATAGTTTCTAATCCTCTTGACGTTCTAACCTACTTTTTTCAAAAAGAAAGCAATTTTTCTAGATTCAAAGTTATTGGAATTGCATCTAGTCTTGATACCAGTAGGTTTCGTTATTACATATCTGAAACACTTTCTGTTCCACAATCTTCAATTTCAAATGCTCTTGTTTTGGGCGAACATGGTGATTCCATGGTGCCTGTATTTTCTGGCGTAAAAGTTGGAGGTAACCCTCTTTTCTCTATGATTGATACTCGAGACCCCATCACGGATGCTGTTCGAAATTATTGGAAGACCTTGAGAAACTTTAAGAGCCGATCTCAATTTGGCATTGCCAAAAATGTTTTTGATGTCATTGAATCTATTTTACACAAAAGAGAAATTTTCATTCCTGCGTCTGTCGTACTTGAGGGTGAATATGGAGAAAACGATGTCTCTATGGGTGTGCCTGTAAAAATTGGTAGAAATGGTGTGTCTGAAATTCAAAAAATAAAACTAGATGACACTGAATCTTCATCTTTGAAAAAATCTGCTGAAAAAATTCGTAATGATATTAAATCCCTTCAAGATTGATTTAGTTCTTTGAGATCTTTATCGTGTTTCATACAAAGTTTTTTGTTTTTTAATTGTAAATCCAAAAGATCTTTTTGCCAGTGGGCATTGTACAGTCTACATTCTTTATTTTCACAAAATGCATTGCCTGTTTCATAGTACATTATTGCCTGTAATAGATAACCTTCAAGTATTTCAGAGATTCTTGGATCGTTATATTCTAAAAATTCTCCTTTGTATTTTGCTTTGATTTCTTCAACTCTTTCTCTTGTAAAATCTGTCGTCAAATCCAAATAGTACTGTTTAGGTTTTGCCGGTGCTTCTATTATGCCTGAAGTCGAAATAATTGCTGGATTTGAACCAATCATTGCTCGTGCATGATATCTGAAATCACTTTCATCAAATGTACATGTTAGTTTGTTTGTAAAAATAATATGTAATGTATCTATTTGATTTTCTTCTTTTGATATGTATTCTGATGCTATTTTTTGTAATTCAAATCCATCATACAAATTCATTTCTTCTCTATTTGACACGTCTTTGTTTTGCACTTCTGTTTGAATTTCATCTGTTATGGGAACGTGTATTTTAAACGGTTTTTTTAAATCAAAAACTCTAGCACTTGCAATTTTTTTAAATATTTTTTGATTTGAATTTTGAAAAAAGTTATCCCTTGTCTCAATCTCTACTGGAAATATGTCTACAATGAATTTTGCTAATTTTTTTAATTGGATTTCCGGTACGGTTGGCTCATCGTATAGAATAATTTTAGATGTTTTCAATAAGAAATCTAATTCTTTGATGGCTTATCTTTCTAACTCTTTGATTTTTGCTGCTGCAATTTCAGCTGCTCTCTTTCCAGAAAATAGCATGGATCCAAACGTTGGACCCATTCTTGCCAGGCCATGTGTCTCTGTAACTGACATTCCTGCTGCAATCAATCCTGGATAAACTTCTCCTGTTTTGTGTACTACGTGTTCTTCTCCATCATTTACGTACATTGGTTCCATACCTTTCCATTTGGCAAGACCTCTATCCACAAGTCTTTTTACTGCAACTGAATCGTGACCTGATGCATCTATGATTACTTTAGCTTCAAATGCAACTGGATCAACACATGTAATGTTGCGTGGTAATGCTGATACTGGCATCCAATTGACTACAATTCCTGCAACTCTTCCATTCTTTAAAACCAAATCATCAAATTTTGTAAGTTGAAGGAACTTGACTCCTGCATCACATGCTGCGGCAATCAATTTGGATACTGCATGTGGTCCTGGTGTTAAGTATAATCCGTCTTGAATTTTTTTGTATGGTACTCCTAACTCGTCCCAAATCTTTTGGGCTGGTTCTCTTACTGTAACTGGATTCATCATGTATCCTCCTAACCAATAACCTCCTCCGAGATAGTTGTTTTGTTCGATTACTAGAACTTTGTAACCCATATTGGATAATTCTCTACTTGCTGTTAATCCTGCAGGACCTGCACCAATTATGATGACGTCTGATTCTGCTCTGTCAATTAGTACGTCGTGAAATTCATTTGCAATTGCACGTGTGATTTCAACTTCCCGTACATCTGTGAAAATTTTATCTGATTGTTCTGCAACAGTTGCTTCTTGCATGAGGGAGAAGAATTTTGTTAATAATTAATACTTTGCCACATTTTTTAAAAATTAGGTTGCACTAATACTATTTCCCTCTATAAGAATAGGAAAATTTTGTACTTTGAGTAAAATTATTCTCCTAAAAGCTCCAGATATCAAAAATTTATATCCAAACTAACAAGATTTCTTTTTATTGACAGTACCTAATCTTAAACAGACTGCCAAACCTGTAAAACCAAAAATCAATTGGGCTAGAATTGAGGAGGCAGACAATTTTGCAAAAACCGTGAAATTATTCCGTCAGGGAAAATATGATGAAGATAGTTTTAGACGATTTAGACTTCAGCACGGTGCATATGGTACTAGAATGACTAATGATTATGCAATGGTTAGAATTAAACTTCCTGCAGGTGAAATTTATCCTCATCAATTTGAAAAAATATCTCAACTCAGCGAGCAATATTCTATTGGAAGTGCTCATTTTACAACTAGAGAAAGTGTTCAATTGCACTGGGTGATACTTGAAGATGTTTCAGAAATACTGCGTAGTCTTGCTGAAGTTGGAATGACTTCAAGAGAAGCATGTGGAAACACTATAAGAAATGTAATGTGCAGTCCTATGGCTGGCGTATGTCCTGATGAAGAATTTGATTCCACTCCTTATGCACTTGCTACTGCAAAATTCTTTTTACGAAATCCAATGTCTCAGGGATTGCCACGTAAATTCAAATTCACTTTTACATGTTGTGAGAAACATGGTATGGCAAGAATAGTTGATGTGGGGTTAATTCCACAAATAAGAGAAATAGACGGTGTGCCACAAAAAGGCTTTAAGATATTTCTTGGAGGTGGATTGGGTAACAAATCTTTTGTTGGACATCAATTAGAAGAGTTTACTCCCGAAGATGATTTGCTTTACACTTCAATTGCAGTGGTCCGACTATTTGATCGAATGGGCGATAGAACTAATCTTGCAAGAAATAGACTACGTTATCTTGTAAATGAAATGGGTTGGGAAAAGTTCCAAAATCTTGTATTGAAAGAAAGAGCAGTTGTAAGAGCAACTCAATCAGTAATTACTAGACTTAAAGTTGACACTACTCCTAGTGAAATTAAACGTCCTATCAGAATCACTGATGAAAGTGGAGAATCCGCCCCTGATGGTTTTGCAAGATGGCTTAAAACAAATACTGTTAAACAAAAACAATCTGGTTACCATTCCGTGTTTCTTACCCTTGAGGCAGGGGATATCACCTCGAATCAATTAAACGCCATTGCCGGTATCATTCGTGACTTTTCTGCAGAAGGTAAAGCTAGGACTGGATTTGTGCAAAATGTGGCTATTCGCTATGTTCACGAAGATGATTTATCAAAAATGTATTCTACACTTCTTGAAGTTGGATTGGCAAAATCTGGCGCTTTAACTATGACTGCTCCTATTGGCTGTTCTGGAACAACCTCTTGTAACTTGGCTCTGACTAATTCTCACAGACTCGCAAAAGAAGTTCAAAGAAAATTCCTTGAGTTAAAACTTGATGAAGATGATGATCTTAGTGATTCTTCAATTAAGATAAGCGGATGTCCTAATTCTTGTGGACAACATGGAATTGCAACCATTGGATTCTTTGGTGGTGGAGGACGTGTTGGAAAAGACATGTATGCTAATTATCAGATGTCTATAGGTGGACGTTCTGATGGTGATGCTATGTTAGGTCATACCCTTCTTAGAGTTCCTGCAAAGAGAGTAATCCCTGTAATTCTTAAGATCATTGAAATTTTCAAACAGAATAAAAAATCTGATGACACTCTGAAGTCTTGGATTCATAGAATTGTTAGTGGAAATGAAGATTCTGAAATCAAATCTGTTGGTGATCTTAAAAATATTCTTGAGCCATTGACGATTCCTCCAACAAAAGATGAAGACCCTGATTTTTATCTTGACTATGGTACTGACACAAGTTACCATACAAAAACTGGCAAGGGTGAATGTGCTGCTTGACAGAATCTAATAAAATTACAACTGATGTAGATTCATTACGTTCAGAAATCCGGGACAAAAGTGTCCGAGTAATTGATGTTAGAAGAGAATCTGATTACAAACAAGATCATATTTCTTCTGCAGTAAACCTTCCTCTGGCACATTTATTATCTGATGATAGTCCTGAACGAGTTCTAACTCTTGTTAATTCAATGGGTATTGATGATGAAACACCTGTAGTAGTTTATGATGATACTTTTGGTGCATTAGCATCACGAGTTGCTTGGACTTTGGAATATTTAGGACACAATGATGTGACATTACTAGAAACTACTTACAGTCATTGGAAATCTCTTGGGTTGGAAAATGATTCAACTGTCCCTGAAATTCAAAAAAAGGAGCATTCGATGAAACTCCAACCTGATATTTTGGCAACGTCTGATTATTTGGAATCTGTAAAAACTAGGGATGATGTGATTCTGATAGATAATAGAGAGCGATTAAATTTCCTCGAACAGCACATTCCTGGGGCAATAAGCTTGCCTTATCGTACTTTGGCTTCAAATGATAAAATTTTACGCCCAAAAGAGGATATGAAGAGATTGCTGAATAACCGAGGCATAACAGGCGATGCTGAAATTATCACTTATTGTGGCAGTGTAGGAACCCTTTCTGGATTGGCATATTATGCATTAAAATCTGCAGAATTGCATAATGCAAAATTGTATGTTCGTTCTTTTAAAGAATGGAAAAAACTCGAAAAACCTACTGAAAAACAAGAAGATGCTAGTTATTGGGATTTGTCTGCTGAATAATTAAGAAATTTCATTTCTGAGTTTCTTTGTTACTGTTCCTTCTATGTTGTCAAATAAAACAATCATTTTCTCTTTATTGTCAATCAAGTAATCTGCTCCTCTGTCTTTTAATCTGATTTTCCACAATCTTATTTCGCGGTGCTCATCGAAGAAATTTTCTATCATCTGCTCTCCTGATTTCTTTGGGTCTATGAATACTTCGAAAATCTCTATGGTCTTATCGATATCTTCTTCCTCAATTGCCTCTTTAACTGATTGAATTGCTTGACTAAGTTCTTTCAAATTCTTAACTGGTTTTGGCAGTGTTTTTTTGGTAATTCCAAACAATCCTTTCTTTTCTTTTCCGAGTTTTTCTGCAATGTTGTCTGCAAGATCATATATTGGAATTTTACTTAGACCGTCACGTTTTTCATTTTGTATGATTAATCCTTTCTCTAATAATTTATTCAGAGCTGTTTCTGCGTCTACTTTATCTAGAAATGTTGTCCAAACAATAGCGCCTAATGTGTGGTATCCTTGTCTGATTGATTCTAAAACTACCACTTCTTCAATTCTCTTGAATCCCTCTTCCACTCTTACATTCATGAAATCTTTATCTCTAATTGACTTTCTGGCGTTTTTGACATCAATCTCAATTGAACGTTTTAATGCTTCTAATGCTTCTGGAACTTGATTTAGTAATGATAAGAAACATGCTTGATTATACCATGCCATTCCGTATGTAGGATCTGTCTCAATGGCCTTCTGAGCTGCATCTAGCGCTTTAGCATAATTTTTTTGTTCATAATGCACTAATCCTTTGAGATTCCAAGCTTCAGGATTTGTGACATCAATTTCTAAAATTTTATCATATACTTTTAGTGCTTCAGGATACTCGTCTAGGTGGAATCTTGCATATCCTAGTTTCATTAAGGTTTCAACATTGTCTGGATCAATTCTTAATGCTTGTTCAAAAACTTCAATGGCTTCCTCCAGCTTTTCATCTGCCATCAAATTGACTCCTTTTTTAAATAATTTTTTACGATTATAGTCTACATCTACCAAACTTCTTTCTTGAGGGATTATCTCATCTGATTTTGTCTCTTTATCTTTTTTTGATTTACTACCGAATGGTTTCTTCACAGCTCAATTATTCATTTTATCTAGATAAATACCAAGCTTAATCGAGCCTGATGTGTTTTGCCTCTTATTTGGAACAGGTTTAAGCGATCTAAATACAGAAATACTTGAAATATCCACAAACGATTGTGTCATCTCAGCCACGATTAGAGATTCAAGGACAGGCACCTTTTAAGCAATCAGGTGTCTATGAAGTCCAAATCACCATTACTGATAACATGCCTTCTGATAGTGCAATAAGAACAAAACAATTTTCAGCATTATGGAAAGGTAACTTTCATCTTCGAGTAAAAGATGGGGTATTTTCTGAAACTCTTGGCTCTCCATCTAATCCACTTCCTTCAACAATTGAAAATTTTGATAAGGTTTGGATTGTTGTAACTGACTTATTCTCTTCATTGCATAGCGTTTTTGATGTTCCTCTATCTGGTTCAAAATTTAAACCTGAAACAAAACCTGAAGCAAAAACAATTTCTGAGCCTCAACCTAAACGTTTTACAAAACCAAATGATGGTCCACCAGGACCTTCTGGAAACAAGGGTTTCTCTGGTGACAAAGGCCCACCTGGTGACAAAGGTCCTGATGGCCCACAAGGCCCACCCGGAAACAAGGGTCCTGCTGGTGACAAAGGCCCACAAGGCCCACCCGGAGACAAAGGTCCTGATGGCCCACAAGGCCCACCCGGAAACAAGGGTTCCACTGGTGACAAAGGTCAGCAAGGAGACAAAGGAATTTCTGGTGACAAAGGATTAACTGGAGACAAAGGATTAACTGGTGATAAAGGAATTTCTGGAGACAAAGGAGACAAAGGAGACAAAGGAATTACTGGCCCACCTGGAGACAAAGGGGACAAAGGTTCAACAGGTCTTATTGGAGATAAGGGCCAACCTGGATTAAAAGGCCCACCCGGAGACAAAGGA
>NZ_JAOULD010000065.1 GCF_029882185.1 Candidatus Nitrosopumilus sp.
TGCATATTATATTGCAGTAGGGGAATCACAAGGCTTCAAAAGCACCGAACTGCGTGGAACTACCCAAAATGATATTCTCAAAGAATACATTGCAAGAAATACGTACATCTATCCACCACAACCCTCGATGCGATTAATTGGTGACATGATTGAGTTTTGTGCAGAAAAAGTTCCTTCATGGTACCCTGTTTCGATTTCTGGATATCATATGAGAGAAGCTGGCTGTACTGCCACACAAGAAGTTGCATTTACTTTGGCAAATGCAATAGCATACATTCAAACTTGTATTGATAAAGGATTAAAAATTGATGATTTTGCACCTCGACTTTCCTTCTTCTTTTGTTGTACTATAGAGTTCTTTGAAGAAGTTGCAAAGTTTAGAGTTGCAAGAAAAGTTTATGCAAAAATACTAAAAGAAATGTTTCATGCAAAAAATCCTCGCTCATTACAATTAAAATTCCATACTCAAACTAGTGGTGAATCTTTGACTGCTCAGCAACCTAACAATAACATTGTCAGGGTTGCTATCCAAACTATGGCAGCTGTTGCTGGTGGTACACAATCATTACACACCAATTCTAGAGATGAGGCACTTGCTCTTCCTACTCAGGAATCTGCAAAAATTGCTCTTAGAACCCAACAAATTGTTGCGCATGAAAGTGGAATTACAAAGACTGCTGATCCACTCGCAGGTTCTTACTATCTTGAGGAACTATGTGATCAAATTGAAGACGGTGTATGGAAATATCTGAAAAAAATTCAAAAAATGGGTGGTTCTGTAAAGGCAATTGAGAAAGGTTTCTTCCAGTCTGAAATCAGAGCAAATGCATACAGACTCAAAAAAGAAACTGATGATGGTGAACGAATAATCGTGGGTGTTAACAAATATTCTGAAGAAGAAGAACAACCAGAATTATTGAGAATTGACGGTAGGATAGAAGTACAACAGAAGAAAGCCCTCAAAAAATTACGTGCAGAAAGAGACTCCGAGAAATTGGAAAAGGCATTATCTGCAATGAAGAGTGCATCTGACACTGAAGAAAATCTCATGCCTTACATCGTTACTGCTGCTAAAGCCTTTGCAACAACTGGAGAAATTAGCAATACTTTCAGAGAAGTATTTGGAGAATATCGTCCAAAAGAGGTCTTTTAATTAGACCTTTCGTGAATATGTTTTCTATAAATTACTGAATTTTTTTTCTGCATCTCGTCTATCTTGAAATTTTTTTGTGAACGCCCCATTTGAGATGATATTCTTTCTCCGTAATCCGGATTCTGGATTTACACTTTAGACATCTACGGATTTTGTTGTGTTTGGAATACCTCCAAACATGTGGTTCACTAATTTTATGACAATTCATACTGTTGTATGTTACACTAGTATTTAGGAAAATCAACCATGAAATAATTTCAATACGCTAGTTTATACCATCGAGAATCTAATGGAAGTATGTTTAAAAAAATAATTGAAAAACTGAAATTTGGTTCTTGTAAAACAAAAACAACAGCCGATGTAAATGCATTCAAAGAGTCTGAAAAGAAAAAAGAGGATTTAACGAAATAAAATGAAATATTCTTGTAGGAATTGTAATTTCAAATGGGATGGGTATTCAGATACTTTTTACAAAGTACTTGACCATGAAAAAACTCATTAGTGGAACTAAAAATGGTTATTTGCAATAAATGCTATAACAAACACCATGATCAATGCATGGGCAAAGCTGGTATGTTTGATTGTGAATGTAAATCTTGTAAAAATCAGTGCTAGTCAAACAAGTAGTTCTTATGAGTCTCTTTGATTTGATGTGTGTGGAAAATCATGTAATTTGTTCAAATTGTGGTTTACGGTATCTTGTTTCAGAGCATGAATCATGTAATCACTGTGGGTTTTCCATTAAAGAAAAATAGTCTTTCTTTATTGTTATATCTTAGTGTTGCTTCCCTTTACATATGGTTCATAAAATAAAATATTTTGACGCTAATGAATTAAAACCAGGGGTTTTTCTTCAGGATGTAGTAAATGATTTTTTAGCAGAAAAAAATGAAAAAATCATAGCAGTTCATCCCGTCATGGATAAAACTTTACTGGTTCATTACACCGAATAATTAATTTGGTTTTAGATAATTCCGTAGTTTGGTTTTATCTACAACATTGAACGAGCAAGTAGGGTTTTAATTCATGATTATGATGTTCTGAATAGTTGATCTGATTCAAAATAAGGTCAACTAATTTCTGTTTTATTATCTAGTGTAAATATATTGCAACATGAGTAAAACCTCAAACAAAGCCAAGCAAGAAATAAAGAAATCTGAAAAAACTAAAACAAAATAATCTTTTTTACTGATTTCTTCCCATTTTTTCTCATTATTCTTTACTGGATTCAGTAAAGTTATGGATTTTTGAAAATCAGTTTGATCCTTTAAAATACATTATAAAATAAATCCATTAATACTGCATGTTGAAGAAGTACTTTAGATGAAGATTGATCATATTGCTATTGCAGTAAATGATGTTGAAGAATCTGCCAAGATTTACCAGCAAGCATTAGGTGTAGACGACATTGAATTTGAAACCGTTGAATCTGAAGGTGTCAAAGTAGCAATTTTACATCTAGAAAATGCTAGAGTAGAATTAATGCAACCTACAAACAATGATAGTCCAATCAAAAAATTCCTAGATAAAAAAGGACAAGGATTACATCATATGGCATTAGATACTGATAATATTGAAGGTGAAGTTGAAAGAATGGAAGGTTGTGGAATTCAATTCTTAGGAAAAATTAGACCTGGTTCTGCAGGAACTAAAGTCACTTTCATCCATCCAAAATCACTTCATGGTGTTTTAGCAGAACTTTGCTCTCATCCTAAAGAATAACCTAACCTAAACGCGTTTATCAATATCTGTGTTGAATAGAACACATGACACAGTACAGCAAGATTATGTTTGATGAATCAATAAAATCTGAAAGGACTCCATTTTTCTTCTTACTCATGGTAATTCAGATTCTCTGAGGACGTTATGTTGTACAATTTCTTGTATGCTGGTATCAATACTGTTCAAGTATTTTTCTGCAGTTCCATCAGTATAAGCTCAGCTGGAATGTTTCCAATCTTCAAAGTAGGTAAAACAATAGTTTTTTATCATAACTGTGGAGTTGACGTCTCCATCTTCAAAGAACAGCTTGTCAAACTCTGCGGCACACTACTGATTTACTTGCTCAAATTCCTCAAACCATGAGTCTATCAGATAATCGCCTGCAACCCCTAAAACCAGAGTCAAAACAAGTCCCACAATGATAAACATTCGGGCTTTGCTTGGGTGAGTTTTTCTAAAACGAAACCATGCAATTATTCCTCCAATAATTCCAAAGATGATGGGTAAAAGGTACCATCAATTTGATACAGGTTGCGAGGCACTCATGAGTAGGATTTTTGTAATGGCCTAG
The DNA here is from genome assembly GCF_029882185.1 of Candidatus Nitrosopumilus sp. GTDB lineage: Archaea > Thermoproteota > Nitrososphaeria > Nitrososphaerales > Nitrosopumilaceae > Nitrosopumilus. The sequence goes on from NZ_JAOULD010000065.1 coordinate 3,447, forward strand.
AAAAACATTCTACACCAAGTCTGGGTTCAATTGGTTGGTACTTTGGAGGCGGACAGTCAATCTGGCATTAAACAATGAAGACATGGATGCAACTGTAATCTATTATGGACAGCTGGTAACTGACACAAAAACTATCAAAAATCAACTGGCCAGTGTTGGGAATCTTTGCAGATCTTGAGAATGGAATTCCTTCAGAGACAGTAAAAGAATTCGAGATATCTCTTGACAAATTAGGAATTGAAAATGACATCACCGTTTATCCTGGAGTAAACCACGTATTTGTAAATCCGTCTGGGGATAGATATACACCTGAAGAGTCAAAGGACGCATGGCAAAAGACATTGTCTTTTTTTGAGAACAACCTGATAAGCAAATAACCAAAACCAGTAATACTCTAATGCTTACAATTTCACAAGCGTTTTTTGTGATTTGTTTTGCAGATCAGTCCAAATATCAGGATCTGTATTTTCTCCTTTTTGTCTGATAAATTCTTCAGTGTTACCCACTATCTGCGTTAATACTTTTTTTGCAATCTCCATATCTTTTTTTGAGATCTTGTTCAACCCCATGTTTCTTATTTCTAGAATGCAATCAATCATTGGATCCACTATCTTTTTAGATTTTTGAGTCATAAAGATCAAATTATTTCTCCTGTCCTTTGGGTCTGCCTGCCTTGTAAGATATCCTTCTTTCTCCATCCTGTCTATTATGGGTACAAGCGTAGGGGCTTCGACAAACACCATGTCTGCTATGTGTTTCTGTGTGATTCCCTCCTTTAGAGAAAGTGCGACAATTATCTTCCATTTTGAGCCAGCAAGACCAAAGCGTTCGCTCAATTCCATTTCTGCTGCTTTTTCCCATGTTTTTGCAGAAGTTTTTAGCAACAACCCGATACTTTCTTTGAGATCCAAAGTTTTCATTTTATATCCTCTTTTGTTTTACCGTGATGGATAATATACCATTCGTCTTCTATCTATTATTATCATATTAATTTATAATATAATCGTTAGTACACTAATCTTTATTATTTACAACATTTCAGTCAAAACAATGAATTCTATTTTTACTCATACAAAAAAGAGCTCGATAAACAAATCAAGAATTTACAAAAAGGGACTTTGCATTCTCATTGCATGTATCATGTCAATCTCCATTGTTCAAGCAAGTTATGCACAAACCCAATCAGACCAGACTACATTTTCTGATGATTTACTAAATGATCCGATCGCACAAGATATTCTTAAAAAAATAGAGCAGACAAAAAAGATGATTGTAGAACTGGAACAAAAAGAATACGAGCAAAACCAAGCTCAGGAAAATCTACAAAAAATGCGTGATATGTCAGTTCAACGCCTTAATCAGGATCTTGATGTATGGGAGCGATTGTGGGAAAAACATTCCTCAAGAAATGTCTTTAATGAGTTTGTAAATAAAAAACCATCACACGTTCAGGGAGTGTTTTGGGATCAGTTTGAATTCAAGGAACAAAAAGTCAATGCGGGAAGAAATGCCATGAATCAAGTATTGGCAAACGGTGGAACCATGCAAGATGCAAAAAATGCGTATCATATAGCTGCATCGACTTCAAAAATTGAACTAATAGAAATGAATGCTCAGTTCAATGTAAGACATAACCTGGCAGACTACGAGGAACAGCAAATCTTCAACTCTACAGGACAAGTACACATGTCATCTACAACTAAAGCGAAATTTGCCGATTTTTATTCAGACTATAAGTTGCAGCCAAGTTACGTGTTGGCAAACTCAGATGATGTGAACGTATCTGAGACAGATACTGAGTGTAAGGAAGGATCAATCCTTGTGACTCGAATTGTCTCTGGAAGTCATTCATGTGTTGATGAATTGATGGCCCAAAAATGGATTGAAAACGGAGTAACAGGCATCGCTGTTT
>NZ_JAOULD010000066.1 GCF_029882185.1 Candidatus Nitrosopumilus sp.
CACAAAGGTCTTTCATTTCTTGATGTACTACAACCATGTCCAACTTACAATGATCTTAACACCAGGGATTGGTATGCCGGAACTGATTTAGTTGATGAGGCACAAAAAAGACATTCTAGAATATACAAGCTAGAGGAGCAAGGATATGAACCCGTAGTCCACTATGATTCCGAAGTTGAAGTAAACGAGAAATTATCTCAGGCTTTGATCAAATCACTAGAATGGGGGAACAAAATCCCAATAGGTGTATTTTACAAAAATGCCATGGTTTCTCCTTATATTCAGAGAATACAAGATAAGATTCCAAACTATTTGGAAAATCCTCCTGCAAAACAAAACATTACCAAAAATGACCAATCCATTACTGATATTTCAAAGATTTTGGATTCTTTAGAAGTATAGATTCGTTTTAAACCTAAGAAGTTATAGGCAAGTTTTGTCGAATATTATTTTGCCTTTGAATATTAATGATGCAAATAAAATATTTAGAAAATCCATCATAAAGGGTTTCTTTGAACCAGAACTTTTGAATTTAGATTTTAAAAAATCTTCTGTGAAACATCCCTCCATAAATGATGATGGTCTTATGCAATCTGATCTACTTCATGTATTTTTTGATGTAGAGACTGGTTCTGATTATCCTGATGCTGATGAGTGGTTTATCGTTGAGTTGCTATTTCCTCATGATGTTAAACTTCCAGATTCGCTGAAAGGAACTGATTACTTTACAACTTTGTCTGTTGGGGATGGTAAAACATTTTGGCATCATCGTGAATTGGTTCGTTACAAATATGGAAAGTCTAAAAAATTAATTGATGCATTAGAATTTTTAGAATTAAAATACAAAGAACTTCACGAATTGCTAGAACCTTTACAAAAAGATCTCAAATGATCTCTTTCCATGAATCCCCTCTGAAAGTATATTTCTTATTCTTAGTCGATGCTGTGTCTAAACGCCATCTGATTGATTCGGAATCAAATTTGTATGCTATCTTTGTAATTTCGGATGGTAATTTTTTAGGATCTAGATGAAATGGCAATAATTCCAAAACAAAATCAATTTTTTCTAATGCGTTATCGAACCATTGTCTGTCTTCAATATCTACAGTGAAAACAATTTTTGGATTGCCAGAAAAATTAATAACGATTTTCAAAGCATTTCCACTACCTCTTCTTCTTTTCATTTCTTTGAAAACATCTTTGATCTTTTCCCAACGCTTGAATTCAAACCATTGGAAAAATTCCTCATTGAATTGTAAGGGTATGTCTATGTCTAGAAAACTGACAAAATTCCCATCATTTATTTCAATTTCATCCTGAATTATGGTAAAATGGGAATTAAGAAATCCGTAAAGGACTTCAATCTCCCACGGTGAAATTCCGTAATATCGTAATGTTGTTTTGACATTATTTGACAATGATTTAAAATCCTGAAAATTGTAATTAAAGCTTCAAAATTACTCAAACTAGTACAAATCAACCTTAAAATTAAAATTATGTTGAATTAGATGTGAGTATGGATATGAAGAAAGAATTTGTAGTAAAAAGCATAGACTCTGCACCTGACGGCGCACCATATGTAGTTGTATCTTTATCCTCTCTTAAAGATCTCAAAGAAGGAACTCAAACCCAACAACCTCCTTTTGGCACTCCCAAAGTTATGGGATTCTCAAACATGAATGACATGATGAAAGATTTAAACAAGATGATGTCTGGGTTAGGTGGTGGTATGCAATCTGGTATTACTCAATTAAAACTAGAAATGCATGAATACAAAGAGATGGGCCTTTCAGTTGGAGACAAGGTCTTCTTGGAATTAAGCAAGGCTGAAACTTTGGGTGTCTAGTTTTACCAAATTGTGTTAAAGTATTTCCAACCGTAAAATGCTGCAATAGTTCCAATTACAAATAACATTGGTTTCCATGCAAATACTGGAATACTTGGGGTTGCAAGTTTAACTTTATAATTGTCTACAATGGCATGAACATTTTTCTTAATTTTATCATGCCAAATATTATAATCAACTTGATATTTTTTTAGAATTTCTTCTACTTCATAAACCACTGGTGTTCTCTGTGAAAACAAATGCTGTAGATAGTCTCTTGATACTTCTACTTCTGCATGAATTCCAATCAATCCTTTTTTCAAATCTACCATTCTAATGTGCATCTCCCATGGTTTTTTCAGTTTAAGATTAAGGCCACTGCCGATTTGATCTGGTTGCTTGTGTTCAAGCTTAACCTTGGTAAACCCTTCATTTGCAAAAATTTTTGTCAGTTCATCAAAACTTTTCTTTACAACTATGTGAAGTTGTTCTACGCCGTCTTTACTATCGACATCAATTTTGTGTTTAATTCCATCCAAAAATGACACTGTTTTAGGGTATGTGGTGAGATACTCCATTATTTTTTTCACTAAATTCCTATATTTAAAGCAGAACCAAGTTTCAGGTTAGATGTTTGGGGGATTTGATAATCCTCTGACGTAAACACATTGATCTGGAGAAATTGCCATTTCGGATGGATTAATTTTTCTATCAGTAATCTTTGCATCTGAATTTCTAACTATTGCAAATGGTTTTGATTCAGCTCCTTCTCCCATCTTGTGGTTTGCAATTGTAGCAAGATTATCCACAACTGCTTGAAATGTAACTTTTAATGGATTTCCATCAAGATCTTTTTTTGCTCTCATATCCAATACTGGCTCAATGCCTGCACATGCAATTGCAACACCCGATGTTCCAACTCTTGCTGGCATCAATCTGCTATCTACAAGTATTATTCCTACATGGATGAATAACTTTAAGAAAATCTTTCTACGAATTTCTTCGGCAGTCTGATATGGCTTTTTTGGATATAGGATTGCTCTTCCTTTTCTTGCATTTGATTTATCAATTCCAGCATTTGGTGCCATGATGTTGTCTGCTGATGTAATTACAAATCCTCCAATTCCGCCAAAAATTTTGTCTGACTCTCTGATGATTATTTCTGCAATCTCTGGCTTTAATTGATATTTTTTTGAAATTTGTTTACCTTCTTCTGAAGCCTTGATTTTATCCAAATCTACTATCCTTCCTTGGGAGTTTGAGATGTATTTTGTTGAAATCACTAAAACATCCCCTTCTTCTAATTTTACATTATTCTTCTCTAGTGTTTTTAGCAAGGCCTCAAACACATCAAATTCTCCTTCCATCCTTTCAGATAAAAGTGGAAATACTGTTAATTGCACATTGTTCTGAGTGTTCTTTTTCTTTTTTATTGTTCTGAAATAGGGTTTTCTATATTTTCACGCATCAAATCTGACATAATCTGTCAGATAAATGAAATCAAATCTGAAAACAAGTATTTTGCTCTAGATGCTCTGGATCAAGCGCATTTAGAAGAATATGATAATTGTGCTTACTGTATAGGTGGATCTACACGATATATTCTCAACTTATTTTTTTAACTATGTAATGTGTAGAAAATAAAATTGGAATTTAAGACCGGCAACGTTAGTCCTCCGGTGAGAATTCCAACTGTGTATAATTTTCCAAAATGGTATTTAGAGAATGCTGATGATTTGCATGAATAAATCATTCGTTAGGGTTTTAAGCAAATTTTGCTAAAGCATATCATGTCAAATAATGAATCATGGGAAGCATTACTTGGATTATCTTGGACTATAATTGATGAGGAATAATCTTTCTGGCTTGTCAATACAATTGTGATGAATCGTATTTGAAAATCAAATCATTGAGAGTACTGTTTGTACAATCTTGTCGTGATTTGAGGAAGTTTCAGTAGACATCAGTATGAGATCTTTTCCCATGTGCACTGTAATCCACTTTACTTTATCGCGTGATTCTACAGACCAGTTTGTCTTGCCAAGCTTGCCATCAAAAACACGATTCATTTTTGCCTTGAGCAGTGCCTTGCGATGCACAAGCTTTGTTTCAGGCACGCTTAGTTGGGGAATCATGCCTTTTTTTCTGTCATATGCCTTTAGTCTCCCGCATTTACACAAAATCCCTACAAACCGTATTGATGGATTAATGTTCAAAATTTTACTGCAAAGGAGACTTTCGGGTCTTGCGAGTTCTTGCACTGTTTGTAATGATTTTAAAAAATTAGAGGACTGGAAAACAATTTTCTTGACTAATGGGTGAAATGCCGATGCATAATTAAATCATAAAGGTGAATAATTTTCATCTTCAAGAAACCTGCGTAAGGACTGCAGGTTAAGTTTGATGGTAAATTTAATGAATGATGCCTCTGGTTTGAGAAGGATTTGCACCTTGACATTTTTTCAGATGATATAATCATCTAAAATCACTCACATTGATCAAACCAGAGTCCCTCCTGCAATGGCTACAAACCAAAAATCATTAGGAACAATTCTAGGGTAGATGTGGATTAAAGGCGTGGGTTATTGTGAAAAATTTGAATTTGTTGAGTATTAATCAATTTGTCAAATCTTTATGAGAGAATTAACATTAAATTGAGTTCAAATTTTGTTGGGAGCACAACCTGCATGGGGTAGAGATAGGAGATAGATTATCGTACTCACGTGTAAGTAATTGAATTCGTACAAACTGTCCGAATCAATCAAAAATCAGAATGGCTCAAATTAAAAACCCATTATTAATGATTAACTGAACTTTCTATTTCGATTTGCATTTGCTTAGCAATATGCTGTAGAACATTTACCCCAAAGAAACGTCAAGAATAAGCATGATGATCAGGCCTATCATCAGCATGACGGTTGGCAGTGAACTTGTTTTTTCCTTTTGTGATTCTGGAATTATTTCATGTGCTATTACAAACACCATTGCGCCTGCTGCAAAACCCATTGCGTATGGAAGCAACATCGTAAATGCAGATACCCAAATTGCACCCAGAACGGTTAGAGGTATTTCAACACCTCCAGACAAAAACCCATAAAAAAAGGATTTTCTTCTGGAATATTTTTCTGTAGATAATAGAGAGAAACTCACTGCCATTCCTTCCGGTATGTTTTGAATCCCTATGGCAAACATCAACACCAATGCATTTGTAATGTCCCCCATTCCAAAACCGACACCGACTGCTAAACCCTCGGGAAGATTGTGCAGTGTAATTGCAAAAACAAACAACATGATCCCATGCATTCGTCGAGTCGAAACTTTATGGGTGGTGCTGTAACTATGAATTCCATATTTTCCAATCCATCTGTCACCTAGAAAAATGAAAATTCCGCCCAATCCAAGTCCGATAGACACGGGCACAATCCCG
>NZ_JAOULD010000021.1 GCF_029882185.1 Candidatus Nitrosopumilus sp.
TCCGGGTCTGCTTGTCGGTCTTTCTTTGGGTTGGAGACTGTCTTGATCTAATGATTTCTTTAAACACCAGCAATTGATTGGACATATCTGAAATTAATAAAATCAATTTTACTTAAAACCGTATTTCCAGATCTTTTCCATATTGGCATTTTAGGCGTAAAAAGATAACTTTAGGTTATCTTTGGGTTATCTTTTGATATTTTGTAGAGTTTACGAATAGCTACTATGACTAGAAAGCGTAGCTAAAGATAAGAAAAGATGTAGCTATACGAATAGCTCTAGTGTAGCTATTAGAAAATACATAAGAATAGTATTTTGTAGCTTCGATATTTTTGAATTTTCTATTCATAGAATTATGAGATTCTTACTCGTAGAAAAAAGAGAATATCAGTAGGAATAACTATTCAAAATTAGTTATTTTTTGACTTTGAGGTTTTTTGGTTTAGAATCTTTCAAATAAGCAATTTCAAAACAGGCCATTCCAAAATAACAGTGCATGCAGTTAACTTTGTCACAAGTATCACACCAAACTCTATTGTCTTTAAGTTCAATTTCCACAATTCTTTTACTATTATCGTCTATGAGGGATAAACTAGATTCATTAGTTTTGTACAAATGTAAGTGAGGAGCCCATTTTTCTAAAAATTGTTCCTTCATTAAGAAAAGATTCAACATTTCATTAGCCTCTGTTACAATTTTGACTTTTTTTGTACCAGCTCTTTCAGAAATTTTTTCATATAATTCTCGATCAACTGCAATAGTAGGACCCCTATCTTTTGTTCCTGCCAATATGCTTACAATAAACTACGTCTATTTTAAAGAATTACCATGTAACAACATCAAAATTCATGTTTTTACATGCAAAACTGTTATTACATACACTTACATGTATTTAGATGTAGATGAGGAGAAACAATTGAGAAGATTTCACTTAGATGGAAAATCATATGATTACAAAGAAGATTTTCATATAGCAATACAAGAACTTTTCAAAATCAATATCCCAAAGGATTCACTAGTGGAACTCTAGCAGAAAGATTAGGTTACAAATCTCAGCAATCAGTGAAAAGAGACATCATAACATCATTTTTCAATCAAGGGATAATCGAGAAAATCGACGGAACTAACATTTACAGACACAGGCCTCAAATTACAGATGAGTCCAAAGTAATTCCCCAGAATAGAAAGTGGGCAGCTAAAAAAATAGAATCATGTGAATCAATGATCAGATGGAAAAAACATTGCCTCAAGAAAAAATCATCCATTGACTCTTACAATCAGTTTCTGTTTTTGTGTTCTGGCAAAAACAAAAAATTACCAAACTTCAAAATGTATCCTGATACTTGGAGACACCCATCAACTACTGAAACTGTGGTAAAACAACTAGAAGACGCTTACAAAGTAACCAGACTACCATCCCATGTCAGAGGATACATCAGGAGGTTCATAAAATACGGACTGGGAATCACACTAACAAAGGAAGATGCCGAACATTACGGCATTGATGGTGCCAAAGACAACATGGGAAGCCATGCTACTGCAAGCCTTGAGGAAGGACAGTATGAAAAGGCATTAGAGTTTTGCAACAAGACAGGAAAAATAAAACTAAACAAAGAAAACTTTGATTCATTTTTGCTATTTGGCGTAGCCTATCACTTTTTTGTAAGACCATCAGTTCTTTTCACAATCAGGCTAGACCAGTTTTTCTTTTATGACAGAAAAATCCACTATGTGGTTTCAAAGAGCGGAAAAAAGAAAGTAATTGCCGAAACCATAGATAACAAGATTGAGGTTTTAGACGAGTATGTTTATGATTTGGCTCAGGAAAACAAAATAGAGTCATTTACCGAAATAAGGAGAACCTGCTTTGGCAAGGACATCCTAGAATTCAAGACTACAGGAAAGACCACATCAATCTCAAAGTGGCCAAAGTGGATTCGGGACGAAAAAATAGTAATCAGGCTGGAGGAATATGTCAAAGGCAGGCTCCATCAGGGGAAAAAATACCTCTTTTGGAACGATAATGGCAGAACCTTCGAAGATCTGACATCCACTGATTTTAAGAAATATGATACCACCGTCAAATACCACAGGTTAGACTTTGGGAAATTCCTCAAAATTCTTTTCAGGGAAATTGGATGTGTGGATGAGATCTTTTACAAAAGAGCCACTTATGCCATGAGGCATATCGGCGTCCAATACTGGTGTGAGATTACAGACTACAAACTAGAGTTCATCGCCGAAATGGGATGGAATGACATTGAGACACTAAGGACATTCTATGCCAGAAGAACACATCTCAGTCTAGAGAAGACTTTGGCAAGGGTGATTGGATAATGACTGATTTTGAATTCAACTCTGGCAACGTCTACAGAATAAAAAAAGAACACATGAAAAACATCTTCAAGATATACAACGTCAAGAACATTGATTCCCTGAGAAAAAATATCGATGATGGTCATACACCCAAAATTAATTTGTCTGATGAACACTGTGAAACCAATTCGCTTGATGTAAAGATCAAAAAACTAAAAGCTGCTGAGATCACACTAAGAGTATGGGAGAGGTTGAAACAGAATGGCTATTCGATTTCACAATTCCAAGATTTTGTATACACAGGAAATTTATCGTTACCTGAAAACGAAACATTCTATGCAGAGTCCTCAAATACTGAAGCCATACCAAGCCAAACTCAACAAATTCAATTTGGAAATACAATAACTCACAAACCAAATAAAATCCTGCAAGAGGATGGAACCTTGCGATGCAAGCACTGCAACAAAACAATAGAGATGAGAGCATTTAATTTTGAACAGCTAGATGATTATAGAATTCATGTTGAATCAACACATGGTCAGCTAACAGAATTAGAACGGAGTGAATTGCTGGAGATTTATCCAAATTGAGCATCATTACAAAAGAGATGTTCTTCATTTGTACGATATGCAGAAAAGAACTAATCACAATCGACATAGAATCCTTTGAGAAGAAACTCTGCAGGAAATGCATTCTAAGGGAGGATGTCAGGTTTGAGTAACTGGAAAGACTATGATAAATCGTATGATGAATTAAAAAAAGAATTAGATACATTACGTTCACAATTTAGAGAATTTAGAAACTTAACATTTAATGAAATTCAAATCCTGAAAGAATACAAAAATCATTATTCTAACCAGGCCTTGAACAATGAAGAAAAATTAGAAAGGATAAAAAAATATGTTGAATCTCTGAAAAATGACAATTATCTGATATATCTTTCATTGATGGAATTACTTGACAAGGAAGGGGCTACGTAAATTGATGATTCTTTGCAGATGCGGAAACCTGATGGAAAAGAGAAACAAGGCTCTGGGTGTCAGAGTTGACATCAAAATATTTTCTTGCATCTGTGGCAATTCAGTTGAGGTAATGGACTGATGCATGACGAAGAAAAATTAGAATGCTATGTAAGAAAAGGATTCTCTAACAGTCTGATTCTGATTTCTGTAGGAGCTCAGAAAAGCCCAGAGACGATTATAGACTATGCAAAAGAGTTGAAGAAAATTCTAAATTAATTTCGGGTCATTAAATACGACAAAATGAAGAATCATTCAATGTCTACGGATACACTTCTAGGAGCAACAAAGAAAGACATCATGCTAGTCACAATTATCGGCATATTTCTTCTGGTTGGAGGTTCTGTAGCATCATACATATTCATTCAGGGCTTTGATGACGAACTTACAAAGAAGATGATTTCAGACTATCATGGGATAATTGTTCTAGGTGCTGGTGGAGGTCTTGTGGTTCTAGGGATTACAATTCGAGAGAAAATAACGAGCTGATCTTTTTTATTTACTCATCGTATTCATTCGAGTCTCGTCTTGACGGTCTAATAGGAATGAAAATAATTGTCAATTATATTCATGTAGGAATTTAGTATTTAGCATTCGCTGATAAATCGTTCATCGGTGTTTTAAACAAATTTTGAGATGCCTGCTCATGGAAAAATTTACCTACGAATTGGCCCAGTTTGTAAAGTTAAACTGCGGTTGCCAACTACATGAGAATTCAGGGGAATTATACAAGGAATGCATGCCTCACAGTCAAGCAAACTTTATGCAATAGCCACTTTTCTTTTTATCCAAATTTTTTATTTTTTTACTGAATCTGGTAGGATTATGAAATTAGATAAGCCTAATTTTCACACGGTTTATTATATTTGAAAAAAAATCGATATTGAATACAATGGCAGATGAAACAAAACCAGCTCCATTAAAAACTGAAATTCTAGACAAGATAGCAGCACTAGTTACAGCAGCTTTTGGTCTAGTAGCAGCACTGGCGTGGAATGATGCAATAAAAGCAATATTCAAAGAAATCTTTGGAACTGCAGATGCAATTGGTCCAATGCTGATTTATGCAATCATCGTTACAATCATTGCAGTCATACTGACGATTATTGTTGCGCAAGCTGTATCCAAAGCAAAAGCTCAATAACAACTTTTTTTATTATTTTTTAAATTAGAATTGAAGGTTTATCATACAAAAATAATAACAAAATTCCAGTTAGAATAACAAATGCTGCCATAAAATAGATTACCACATACAAAATTCCTATTTTTTTACTAAAGTAATGTCCTACAAATATAATTACTATCCCCATGGTAAGCAAAAAAATACCAATCAAGAGATTTACAAAATCCACTAATAATTTTTAGATTTACCAGTATAATATTGGTGCAACATAAATTTGATTTTTCATAATCATATACAAGATTATACATGCACACAAATGAGCGCACGGTTCAACCCTTTCAGAAAAAGGTCTATTAAAAATTAGAAAAGAAATGAAGACTGCTAAAAGTACCTAATAATCTGATCTTTTACTAGGCTTCCAGATCTTTTCCATATTGGTCTTTTATGCCTAACACGATGTCTTTAAAGAGTACAAGATAACTGTGCTAGAATGATAATTTTGCAATAATCCTTGTAGTAAAATGATCCTGCAATTAGAGGATAACCTATTCTAAAAGTAGAATCATTTATGAATTAATGAAAAAGAAAATTTTCAATTGAAATATCTGATAATTTTTTCCGCATTACTTTTAGTTAGTCCTGCATTTGCACAAAGTCCATTCCGAGATACAGCAGGTTTAACAAAAAATGGGATAGAATGGTGTGAGGAAAACTATCAGCTATACAAAATGATGGGAAATGATTTTTTTGAACACCATCGACATTCAATTGAATCAAGATTATGTGGTAATCTTTACAACGATAAATTATGGACATATTCAGAATATGATAGATATCAAAAACTAATCGAACAAGGCAGAATTTACTATCATCTGGAAATTCAAGAAAGCACTAAAGAAGCACAAGAAGGGAAGATAGATACCAAACCGATAAGCATTGAAGAAATTTCACAAGAAATTACACAGCAACAAAAAGAGATGGTAAAGGCAGCAGAATTACAAATTACTGAAAAATCAGATGTAGTTTGTGACCCAGGAACAGTTTATCAAGACGGAATGTGCATTGTAAATCCAAAACTTGAACCAATTGCGACACCGGCTAGTGCTTATGATGAGGAATCAATCTACAGAATAGTTTTGTCAGCAGGAATTATTGGCAGTGTTATTGGGGGAGTGGTTTTTGCTAGGAGGAGAAAGATCCTTTAAATTTTTCAATCGATCTAAAATTTTAAAAAAAGGATACTAAAAGACATACCTTGTTTGCTTCTAGATCTTCCCCCCATATTCAGGCAAGACAATTACCCTTAAATTGACTGAGAATAAAGTTGTGATATTATGATGGCATCACGCGGTTACGATATGACCCCTACCATGTATTCTCCAGATGGTAGAATTTACCAAGTCGAATATGCAATTGAGACTGTAAAAAGAGGCACACTAGCTATTGGTATCAAAAGCAAGGGAGGCGTAATCATGGCAGTTGAGGAAAAACCTCGTACTTTACAAACTAGTAATGTTACACAGAAAATTTTTCAAGTGGACTATCACATCGGTGTTGCTGCAGCAGGATATATTCCAGATGCACGTGTTCAAGTAGATGGTGCAAGATTCTTCTCACAAGGAAACAGGATGACATATGATGAATCTGTGGAAGTGGCAACAGTTGCCAAACATCTAGCAGACCAAGCTCATCAATTTACACAATACGGAGGAGTTCGTCCAAATGGTGTTTCAATGATTATTGCAGGAATTGATCAAAAAGGAGAATCAATCTATGTAACAGATCCTAGCGGAACATATGTTCAATTTGCAGCAGTTGCAATTGGTGCAAATTCTGATGATGTTAATGCATTTTTAGAAAAACATTACAAAGATGATTTGAGTTTAGAAGACGCGGCATCTTTAGCAATAGCAGCAATTAATCTTAAAGCAGAAACAAAAGAGGGAGTCAATCACATAAAAATGGCAAAAATTACATCTGAGGCAAAAATATTTGAAAAAGTTTCAGAATCGGATTTACAAAATTATTCTCAAAACGCATCAAAATTTGCTCCATAGAAATTTTGATTTGCAAACTATTCAAACAAGCATACTGAGACGATAGATTATGGGCTTAGGGAGTTATTGGGGAGAAGTAATGGAAGTACTTCGAGAGATCATTCCAATTTATGATAAAGTAAATTCCATAATTTCACTTGGCAAGGATCAGGAGCATCGAATCAGAGGAATTTCGCAAAGAGTAGTTGCAGGTAACAAAATTTTGGATGCAGGTTCAGGATTTGGAAACATGTCAAAAACCGCAATGAAGTTAACTGATGGAAAAATTTCAATTACGCTGTATGACCCACTTGTACCCATGCTAAAAAACACGGGCACATTCTTTGAAAAAACTCCAGATATGGCAAATGGTGTTTTTGAACACATTCCATTTAAAGATGAAGAATTTGATGCAGTGTTGTGCGGTTATTCATTAAGAGACGCAATTAATTTGAGAATTGCTATATCGGAGATACATAGGGTGTTAAAAAAAGGCGGAAGATTCGTAATAGTAGATTTGGGAAAACCAGATGAAGCATTTTTCCGAGCTGGTGTCTCATTTTATCTCAGATGTATTTTGCCGATTCTTGCATTTGCTGCAGGTGGAAGACTGGGATTAAAGTTCGGTACATTATATGGAACATACAAAAGATGGCCTCAAAACAAAAAACTAGAACAGTTGATTTTAGAAAAATTCTCAAGAGTAGAATTTGAGAAAGATCTTATGGGCGGGGCAATAATGGTTGCCGCATACAAATGAATAGAGTTCTCATACTTGTTAACATTACAGGATTAATCATTGGAATTTCATATGGATTACACGGTCCAATTCTTCCAGTATTTGCAAAAAATATCATAGGTGCCACATACTCTGAACTTGGATTAATTGGATTAACAAATTTCATTCCATACATGTTCATCCCATTGTTTGTAGGAATTTTACTAGATAGGATTAACAATGGATACTTGTTAAGTTTAGGGGCTGCAATTAATTCGGCGTCAATTTATCTCCTATCAATTGCACAATCAGTTCCAGAAATAATGGGATTCAGAATCATGACAGGTATAGCACATGCATTTTTTTGGCCTCCATGCGAAGCCATTATTTCAAATAAAAGTTCAGAAGAGAATAGAGTAAAGCACATTTCGTGGTTTACAATGTTTTTCGTAATTGGATTTATGGTAGGGCCATTACTTGGAACAGTATTTCTTGAAGGATTAGACATAACATATAGGATTTTATTCCAAATTGCAGCATTTATTCTAGCAGCTGCAATAATTTCTTCACTTTTAGCCTCAAGAAAAAGCGTAAAGAAACATCATGAGAGATTTTCGTTTTCTTCAATAAAAGAAATGAAGCGATTTCCAGAAGTAATAATACTATTGATTTTCTGTACTTCTTCTTTTGGAATTATCCTTACAATCTATCCGGCATTTCTCAACGATAATGGAATGTCTGCAACAGATATTTTATTATTATATTTTGTTTTTGGGATTTCACGAGTGGTATCTCTTGCATTTGCAGGAAAATTTGCAAGAAATACAAGTCAAACTTTGATTGCAGGAACCATTGCAGTCTCTATAGGATTGGCAATATCTATTGTTGCAGATTCAATCATTACTTTTGGAATTGCAATAGTTCTAATGGGATTTGGATTTAGCATATTTTTCCCATTAACTCTGGAAATAATTTTGAGTAAAACTAGTAAGAAAATTTCAGGCAAAATTATTGGTGCATATGAAACAGTTTTTGGTATGGGTTGGGCAATAGGACCAACTATAGGAGGACCAATGACACAGACATTTGGAAATGAAGCACCATATCTCATTTTTTGTATTATAGGAATTGGAATTGCAATATTTGCAATAAAGGTTAGAAAGAAACTAGAACCACAGAAAATCTTGAATTAGATATCCATTGTTCCGCGTTTTTTGGTGCAAATATCAAGTGCATCTACTATTTCAGTTACAAAGACTTTGCCATCACCTTTAGTTCCAGTGCAAGCAACATTTGCAATTGCATTAATTACATCATCTAGTTTAGGATCATCTACAACACATATGATCATATCTCTGCTGAAATATTGTCCAACTAGAGGAGGATCTTGTGCACCTTGTCCTTGAACTTGATGAACCGTTACACCACCAACACCAACTTTTTTGATAGCAGCAATTACTGCATCTTTAGTTCCTGTTGGGACGATTGCTTCTACTTTTTTCATAAAAATTATCAGTTCCGAATTTATTTAAATCAATAAGTCCTTCTTATGAATGAGATCAACGACAAATCATGGATTTAGGCACAAACACAGGCATTACGTTTAATTTCAAATTAGCCAAAATCAAGACATGATTGATTATTCATTAAATATAGGAGGGAGTGAATGGATGATCATAATTTTTGTTGCACTTGTTTTGATTTTAGGTACAGGAAAACTTCCAGGAGCTGCAAGGAAAATGGGTCAAGCAGTTAACGAATATAATAAAGCCAAAAACGAGATTCAAGATCACATTAAAGAAGCAACTGAAGAAACGCCTAGAATTTCAGGACCTGTTGAAACAGAACGAGAAAAGTTAGAAACGATTGCAAAATCAGCAGGGATAAAAATTGGAGAAAAAACAGATGATGAGTTAAGAGAGAGCATCGCGTTGAAGATAGGGCAAAAAGTAAAGGATGAACCTGAAAAGAAAGAATAGCCTATTTTGGTTTTTTAATTCTGTATGTATCAGTGTCAAGTCTTTTTTTAGCAAATTTGTAATATTCTGGAACTATTTCAAAACCAAGGTATTTTCTTTTCATAGACTTGCTAACTACTGCAACTTGACCTGAACCAATAAACGGATCAAATACAATATCATTCCTTTCACTTGAATATTCTAGTAATTTTTTAATTATTTCAGAGGGTAGTTTTGTGGGAGTTTTTTCGTCACCTGTCCAATATTCTCTTTTGATATCCCAAACATCTTCCTTATCTTTGTAATGAAGGCTACGTCCATCATAGGTTTTTTCATCTTTTTCAAATCTAGAAAATGGGAAAAATTTCCGTTTCTTGTCATCTTTGCAAACATATAGACAGTGATAGTGAGAGGTTACAAATTTTCTTTTAGTGACAACACCAAATTGGTATTTCCAAATTATATGATTTACAGTAGTAAATCCAACATCATCTAATGCACGTAAAATATTTTTAAGATTATTCCATCCTGAAAACACATACATGCTTCCTGAATCTTTTAGGATTCGAAAGACCTCACTCATCCAAGAAGATGTAAAATCATAATAGTCCTTAGGTTTGATTTCATTATATCCAGACAATACACGGGAGGATGTTCTGTTATAATTTGCCTTTTTTGCCTGAAAATTGATAGCAAAAGGAGGATCAGTTATTACAAGATCAACTTTATTTTTGGGGATTAGATTCATCCCTTCAATACAATTTTGATTGTAAATATTGTTGATTTCTATTTTTTTCAATTTTAAATTCAAACCCCCCACCCATCTTAAGAATGTCATGGAGTGAAATACCTATCAAACAATAAATCATCAAGTATTTCTTATCAAATAGATCTTGAAGTTCTCATGTCCCCAATGCAAGTCAAAAATTGAAATTCAAAAAACATTCAACAAAAAAATGCATGTCTCATGTGAAAAATGTGGCATTGAAGATCTTTTAGAATTTTCAAAGAATCCAGATGAAGTATTTTTAGAATTTCTTTCAAGATACGACAAGGGATTAGTGACAGTAAAGGGATTATCTGAAGGACTCAAAGAAGAGGGAATCGTAAGAGACGAAAAAGAAATCAAGGAGATGATTGGAGAAAACAATCCAGATAAGATCACAGAAGAAATCCTATACTCAAAAAAAGACTATATCTCAGAATACAAAGTTTTGAGCAATCCTGAGCCTAAAATGGGCTGTAAAGTAGAAGATTTAGGACTGGATGAACCCATTACAGATCACCTCAAAGAATTAAAGATAGAGAAATTTTACAAATTTCAACAAGACGCTATTGAGGAGATAATATTTGGTGAGAATGTTGTCATTGAGGCGCCTACGGCATCTGGAAAAACAGAAGCATTTTTGATTCCAGTTATTCAAAGAATAAAAAAAGATGCAAGTAAAGGCAATGTTTTTGCAATTTTTGTATATCCAACTAAAGCATTATCACGTGATCAATATCCAAAAATTCAAAAATTCGCAGAGAAAATTGGCACCACAGTCAAAGTATTTGACGGAGATACAAAATTAGAAGAACGTAGAGAAATAATAGACAATCCTCCCCATATTCTAATTACAAATTTTGATGTTCTACACTATCACATGTGGCACCAAACAAAATTTTCATCATTGCTAACATCAACTAGAATTCTTGTAACAGATGAAGCTCATGTATACTCTGGAATTTTTGGAACAAATGTTCATTACATTATAAAAAGACTCAAAAGAATTTGCTCTAACAAATTACAATTTGTTGCAGCTTCTGCAACACTTGATGATGCAGAAAAGTTCTGCCAACAGTTGTTTGGTGAAAATATGCAAAAAATTCAAGGTTCAGGTAAAAAAGGAAAAACAGATTTTGCAATGTTGTTTCCATCACTTCGAACACAGAGATCTCTAATGGTTGAATTGACAAAAAAACTAACACAAAAGAATCACAAGACAATGATTTTCAATAATTCGCATCTAAATTCTGAATTACTGGCAATACAGGCAAAAAAGCAAAGAGTAAACATCAAAGTTCACAGAGCAGGGCTGATGGCAAATTACAGAGCATCAGTTGAAAGACAATTCAAAGAAGGAAATTTACAAGCAATTTCATGTACCCCTACGCTTGAACTAGGCATAGATGTGGGCAGTGTAGACTGTGTAATATCATCTACCATTCCAGTAAATAGGCTAATTCAAAGAATAGGAAGAGCAGCAAGAAAAGGTCAAAGAGGATATGCATTTTTGGCATTAGGAAATGACCCAATATCGCAATACTACAAGAATCATCCAGATGACTATTTTGAAGACATTGAAAAAACATACATTGATCCCAAGAATCCTTTTGTTGAAGAATTCCAGGTGTTGGCGATGGCATGTGACAGACCAATATCAAAGCACGAATTAAAAGAACATCAAGAAGTAATTGAACGTCACATCATTAATGAAAATCTAAAGGAATTCAACAATAGAATCATCCCGAATTTTGATAAAATCAATACGATGTTAAATGATTACAGCATTAGAGGGATTGGAAAATCAATAGATATTTTTCTAGAAGGGAAAAAAGTAGGGGACAGAGTATTGCCAATTGCATTAGAAGAACTTCACAAAGATGCAATCTATTTTCTAGCAGGCGTACGTTACAGGGTAAAAGAATTTGATTATCCAAAAAACAACTATGCAAAACTAGAACGAATTCCAAGAGACTATCCATACTATACAAAATCACTTACAGAAGAATGGCCAACTATTGAAACTGTCTTTGAGAGAAGAAATGCAAATGGAATTGAAATTGCATTTTGTAAATTACACATAGAAAAAAAAGTATACGGCTATGTCAATATCGAATTAGGACAAGAAACAACACAAGGTGAAAAAGTTCAGTTGGACGTTCCATTAGAGTATGATTTTGTTACAAAGGGAATAGTATTCCATGCACCAAGACCGCTCAAAGTAATTGAGGAGTCAGAAGATGAAGAATATGCAGAAGCCAGCGGATATCATGCAACAGAACATGTTGTGATAGAGGGTAGCAATATGATTACAGGAGGAGTATCACAGGATTTAGGAGGCATATCATTGGGTACATCAGGCTTGATTTTCATCTATGATGGAGCAATAGGTGGAAGTGGCGCAAGTAAGGCACTTTATGACAGATTTGAAAAAGCCCTAAAAAGAAGCATGTTCATAGTAAAGGAATGCCCCTGCAAAAATGAATCAGGATGTCCAAGATGCACATTCTCCTATAGATGCGGCAACAATAATGAATATCTCCACAAATATTCTGCATTGGAAATTTTAGAGAGAATAAATTCAGGTGAGAAAACAGAATTGATAGATCCTATTGAAGGAGACAGGCCCCTAGTATAACAAATCAAAATGGGATAAATATAACAAGAATTTAGAAGGGACATGAAAAAAGTAGCTCTAGTTACAGGTAGTTCATCAGGAATTGGTTTAGAGACAGCGCTTGCATTAGCAAGAGATGGCTATCATACATTTGCCAGCATGAGAAATACTGAAAAAAGAGGAGAATTAGAGCATGCTGCAAAAAAAGAAAATCTTTCCATAGAAATAATAGAACTTGACGTAGACAAAGAAGAATTAATTGTTTCTGCAATCAAAAAAGTTGTTACAGATGGGGAAAGACTAGATGTACTTGTTAACAATGCAGGATATGGACAGTTTGGATGTACAGAAGATGTAACAGTTGATGATTTTAGAAAACAATTTGAGACAAATTTTTTCAGTGTTGTGAGAATCATACAAGAAGTTGCACCAATTATGAGAAAACAAAAATCAGGAAACATTATCAATATCAGTTCTGTGGCAGGACGAATGGGCCTACCAGGATCTCCAGCTTATATTAGCTCAAAATTTGCATTGGAAGGATTAGGGGAGTGTTTAAGGTATGAGCTTGGGCAATTTGGAATTAAAACCACATTAATCGAGCCAGGAGTCATCAAAACAAACTTTTTCAATTCAATGAAAGTTCCAGAATCAAAAACAGACCCAAAATACAAGGAATTGACTGACAATATTTTGGCAGGATTGAAAATGATGGTAGAGATGGGCACCCCACCATCACAGGTTGCAGATGTTGTCATGAAGGCAATACATGATGATGAAATGCTGCCACGATATGTTGTAGGTACAGATGCGGCCATGTTCATGGAAGCAAAAAAGATGAAAACAGACATAGAATTTGAGAAATACCTGAGTAAGGAACTATTTCCCAGATAACATCACACTTTTACGCTAAATTGATATACAGATAAAGTAGAGTTTTCATCAAAGTCCACAATTTTGAAGTGAAATGATATGAAATGGAAAACTCTACAACACAACGGAATCTTGTTTCCTCCTGCATATGAGGCTCAAGGAATCAAGATAAAGATCAAAGGAGAGACTGTAAATCTTGATCTGACTCAAGAAGAAATGATATACCAATGGGCAAAAAAGAAAGACACTCTTTATGCCCAAGACAAAGTTTTTCAGAAAAATTTTACTGCAGATTTTGCTAAAACTTTAGATTCAAAATTTAAAAAAATATCATACGAAGACATTGATTTTTCAAATGCTTACAAAATAGTTGACAAAGAAAAAGATCTCAAAGAGATGATGTCTAAAGAAGAAAAGAAAGAGCAGGCAAAAAAAAGAAAAGAGATTAGAGAACAATTGAAAGCAAAATACGGAATTGCCATAATGGATGGAAAAGAAGTAGAAGTTGGAAACTATATGGCAGAACCTCCAGGAATTTTCATCGGCAGAGGGGAACATCCACTCAGAGGAAAATGGAAGCCACGGGTTACTGCAAAAGACGTAATACTGAACCTTGGAAAAGAGGCAAAAGTTCCAGAGGGCAAATGGGGCAAAATAATTCATGATAAAGATTCCATGTGGCTTGCAAGTTGGATGGACTTTCTTACGCAGAAAAGAAAGTATGTATGGCTTGCAGATAGTTCTGATCTGAAGCAGGGTAGAGATAAAGAAAAGTACGAAAAAGCAACCAAGCTTGAAAAAGAAATTGAAAAAATTAAAAAAGCAATGGTCAAAGATATGAAAGATCCAAAAAAGAGCAATGTTGCTACAGCATGTTATTTGATTTATAGGACTGCGATGAGAGTAGGAGACGAAAAAGATCCTGATGAAGCTGATACTGTAGGTGCAACAACACTAAGAAAAGAGCACATTAAGATTACTGCAGATACAATAGAGTTTGATTTTTTGGGAAAAGATAGTGTAAGATGGCAGGAAACCCTAAAAGCCGTTGAGGATGATAAACAATTTCAGGAAAATTTGAAAAAATTAATTGAAAAGAAAAAACCAAATGACGAAATTTTTCACAATATCACGTCAAGGGATGTGAACAAATATTTTTCAGGAATTGTAAAGGGATTAACTGCCAAAGTGTTTAGAACATATCAAGCTACAACAGTTGTCAAAGACTATCTTGTAAAGCATGATGATATAAAGGGAAAATCTACAACTGAGAAATTATATCATGCAAAATTGGCAAATCTTAAAGCTGCCATAATGTGTAATCACAAAAGAACAATTCCTAAAACATTTGAGCAATCATTACAAAAGAAAAGAGATACTCTGAAAAAAGTTGAAAAAGAACAAGCATGGAAAAAAACTCAAGAGACTCTGAAAAAAGTTGAAGTAAGTGATCCTAAAACAGATGCCCAGAAGAAAATAAAAGCAAAAAGAATAAAAACATTAAACGAGCAAATTAGAAAACAAAAAACAAAACAAAAAGAAAGACTAGAAAAATTAGAGTTACAAATTGATCTATCTGAAAAAACTAAAGATTACAACATTGGAACATCATTGAGAAATTACATAGATCCTCGTGTTTTCAAAGCATGGACTGATGAAGTAGGTGCAGAATGGGAAAAATTGTATACATCTGCATTACAAAAGAAGTTCCTCTGGGTAAAAAATGAGGAAGTATCTTGGAAAGATTTCAAGGGAAATTAGAATCATTTAATTTCCCAAATTTTTAGCATTATAACATGCCGGGGTAGCTCAGCCTGGTTAGAGTGCCAGTTAATTTGGTAAACTCTAACGGTTCTCCAACTAAGGCAATACTCATAATCTGGAGGTCGCGAGTTCGAAACTCGCCCCCGGCACACACAAATTAGTTTATTACTCCTCCCCGACCTACTGTATAGTCATTGAGTACTAGGCATGAATCAAGACATAGAATCTATATTCACAATTACAAAACAAGGATGAGACAAATCAGTGATCAGATTCAAAGAGAACTATCAATTGAGAATGTTTCACTAATCAAAAAATATGACAGGGAGATGGTTTCCCAATCAATGGCCACTGCTGTAACATAAAAGCATCTAAGAACATTACTTATACTATCAAGACTGCTAAACAAAGACTGGAAGAACCATTTTTGGTCATTTAAAGAGAATCACAAAGTTAGTTCAATATCCTTTACTAATTTACGCAGAATGTGGATATAAAAATAAGAAAAAAGAAAAAAATTGTAGGTTAAAATCTTGGAACAATTCTAGTTTTTGCTGTAATTGCCATGATGCTAACTATAGATACTGCAAGTATCATCATTGCAATGGTTCCAAATTCTGGCACCACTTGTTTTTTTGCAATTTCACCAAATACTTCTCTATATTGCTCATCATGTCCAAACCCAACTGCGTTAACAGTAATCGTTACAGGTGAATCATCAGATGCGTCAATTGTCAAAGCACTTGTTGTATGAGTATTAGTTACAGTACCACCATGCATATGTCCTTCTTCATTTAACAATACAATTGTTCCATGTATTGCCTGTATGTTATAGGTAATATGTTCTGCAGGATTACCATCCAAGTCGGTAATGGTGACATCAATAGTCATTACTTCATTTGCATTTCCTTCACTAGATACAATGTTTGCAATTAGATTATCTACTTCGTGATTTGGTTCAATAGATGTGCCTATTGTGATTGTGCCCAAATCTTTTTCAGTATCTCCACCTACAGTTACAAATACTTGGCCTACCATCCAGGGATGAACTACACAAAAGTAGTCATATTTTCCAAGTGTGTCAAATGTGTGTGAAAATGTTGTACCTGCCATGAATATCCCACTGTCAAAAAGCCCATCGGCATTAGGTACAGCCCCGCTTGTTACAGTGTGTGCTGCAGAGTCATCATTGCTCCATACCACCTCATCACCGGGATTAACAGTTACCATATACGGAAGAAAACATTCGTTTGTTTCTTCACATCCAGGAATAGAAGATCCTTGTGGCAGACTAACTGAAACTTGTTCAGCAAATGCAAATGGAGTTATAGTCATAATGAATCCAGCAAGAATCATTGTAGTCAACATTAGTTTTTGATTAGTCATTAGGTAAAGGATTAAAAATTACAATAAAAAACTTGTGGAAGTTTAGACAATTAGTGATGTCAAGTATTAATAGTACAATCCGTTTTGGGGACGAAAATAGACACATATGGATACAGCAAGAGAAATCCAAAGGTTTTCTAATCTAAAACATCCAAATTATTTTTCAGAGTTGTGAAGATCATTAATTTTATTTCTTTGTTATTGAATTTCTTTGTCAGTAGAACTTGAATCTAGACGAACTTTTCTGCAGCATATATTATTTCTGAGAATGTACTATCTGGGATTTTATCACCATCAGTATCAACTTCTTGATTCAAATCAGTAACACCATTTGCATAGTTAAGTCAGACAGGAAGTAATTCTCTATCAAATAAGTCACGTTCTGTTGTTTTCTTTTCTGTTTTGAGTACTAATGTTGATTCTTCTATCAATTTGAATGAATTATTCATATCTAAATGAAAACTAGATAGAAATTCAACAAATATCACAGTAATAGTTTAATCAAAATATTCTCTTTTTCTTCTATATGCTCCACATTTAGGGCATGGTTTTTTTTTCTCGCCTTGAGGGGTTAAATCTAAAGGAGTCCCACAATCAAGACAGGATTCTGCGATGTTTGTTGACATGAGTTTCCTGATATGTTAAGCACTTAAGCCTATTGAAATTTAGAAATCAATCATAACAATTAAGAATTAATCGTAAAATTAGACAACATGAAAAATACAATTCCTATTAGTATTGGAATTGCAGTCATTGCTGTAATTATTGGAGTAAATTTTCTGGTGGAAGAAAATACAGATTTTCTCCAAACAGATTCAGAATCTAATTACAGCATAACACAGAAAGATTTGAAAATAATGGTAGATAATTGGATGGACAACCCAGATAAAGACGATAAAAACCAGCGTCTTGAGATCATGAAAGCATATTATACATTTGAAGCGACAGGTCAAAAATTAACACAAGACAGAGAAGGTCTTATTTTGATGAATCAGATTAGAAAAATGGTTAGTCTTGACATTCCAAAATCAGAGCTTGATCAATTAAAACAAGACATCCATAAAGAATTCAACATAAATGAGATTGATGAATGCTTAATTCAGTGTTTAGTTTATGATCCTGTTTGTGGAGAAGACAACATCACTTATGCATGTGGTGTTGAAGATGCCAAATGTCACAATGTCAAGGTCAAACATTCAGGAGAATGCAATGCATTATTAGAAACCAAGATTTTGTACGTGGATTCAAAACTAGTGGACTGTATTGGGATAAGCCCTCAACAATGCATGTCAATTAGAGAAAATCCAAATTCAGATTGGCAAATGTTTTATGACAAAATAGAAGGATTTGACTTTCAAGAAGGAACACAATACAAACTTGAAGTAATGATCAGTAATGTTGAAAATCCACCAGCAGATAGTTCATCATTAAAATATACTCTAATAGAAATTCTAGAACCCTAAAACAGTTACAAGAATAAATCTAGGGAGTTAGATTATTTTTAATTAAAAGCTATTCCAAGTTAGAATGTTAACAGATTTTATGATTTATTATCAATGTAAACAGCTTTTAAGATATCAGTTTTGCTAACAACGCCAGCTAGCTTACCATTTACTCGTACACCAACACCGTTAATTCTGTTCTGAATCATTTCTTCACATGCTACAGTAAGGTCTTCATCAAAGTCTACAGATTCAAAAGTATTTGTCATTACATCTTTTGCTTGAATTGTATTTCCAAATCCTGAATCAGAAAGGAATCCCTTTCTTGTAAATACCACAGATATTGTAGGATCTGAGCTGTCTAACACAGCATCAGTGTTTCCCTGCTCTAAGGCAACATGGAATAGATCACGAAATGTCAGAATTCCTTGTGGCTCATTGTTTTGATTTTTTAAGAAGATTCTAGAGATTTTTTGATTGACCATTTCAGATACTGCATGCCTCAATGTGACATCATAATCCATTGCAATGTAAGAGATAGTCATCACATCACCAACAGTGTGTTTTTTTGGATAATTTTGAACATAGTATTGGGCAATGTCAGTTTTGGTAATTATGCCAACTAATCCTTGAGTACTAGAGCTTACACCAAGAGAACCAATTTTTTTGTCCAGCATTATTTCCACACAGGACTCTACATTCATAGATTCATTTACAGATGTGAGAATCTTCATCAGTTGAGAAGCAGGTATATCATCAAGATTTTTTTCAGAATCATCTTCAAGTAAAAATAATCCAATATCTTTTTCAGTAATTATTCCCACAGGATTGTCATTATCAATCACGATTAATCTGCTAATTTTATTTTTTAATAATTTTGAAATTACATGACTAAGCGAAGAATTTTTTTCAATTGTAATTGGTTTTTGCATAATTGAAATTAGATTAGACAATTTAGTTCACCTAATTATTTTATCAGATATACAGGGATTTTGGATTTTTGAAGAACATGATTTGAAACGCTTCCAATCATATCTTTAGATGCAGAACCAGCACCAGTTGTACTCATCACAATATGATCAAACTTGCCTGATTTTGCAGTATGCAAAGTAACATGACTAGGAGAGCCTCGCAGAAGTTTTGTAGTAAATTTAACGTTCTTGTTTCCTGCACGTTTTGTTGCTTTGTTTAGAATAATTTTTCCATCTTCCTCTAATTGTTTGTCAAATGCTTTTGTTCTTGGACCTCCTTCAATAACATGAGGGATTACGTAGATTGCAGTTACTTGACCGTGTGTAAACCCTGCAAGAGTGATTGCTCTATCCAAGGCTTCAAAGGATTTTTTTGAGCCGTCAATAGGTACCAAAATTCTGTTAAGATCCACAAAGAAAACCATAAACCATCTAATATTAAGATTGAACTGATTCTCAATAAAGAAATCAGATATCCAGAGTTGCAAGATATCAAAAATTTGGAAAAGAATTCATGAAAAAGATAGACAGTTTACAAAAAAAGCATGAAAAACACAATCATTAACAAAAATTACATTTTTTTAATATAATAGAAATAGGATAATACCATATTGGCACTAAAATCATT
>NZ_JAOULD010000004.1 GCF_029882185.1 Candidatus Nitrosopumilus sp.
GAAGAACTATTTGACGATATAAAAATATCTACAGTTTAATTTTAAAAGTTATTTCATTAGTTCTAAAGAACAAGAATGAAAATTCATTCTATGACAAGGTACTATCTAAGATATATGATTTTCAAAAATCAATTAATCAGGAAGTTTTAAGCAACAGTGAATTGAGTTTAACTCTATTTTCTAAAATATCATTACGTAATTTGCTGATATCTTGAGTCAATTTTAAAGCAATTGGTTCAGTAGATGAATCAAGTTTTTTTGAAACTAAATCATGTAAATCATTTCTCATCTTAGCAAGTGAGTCTTCCATTTCAGATATCTGAGTTTCTAGAGACTTGATCTGTGATGAAACTGCAGAATTACCACTTATTGTTGGAATTATAGATTCAGAATCTATTGCGTTGATTCTTGTAATACCAACTTGACAAGAGTTGGGAATAATTCTATCTATGAACTTTACATCAATGGATTCAAAGTCAGAAGTAACTGTAATTATAGGCAACCTAATGTTTTGCTTTCCAGCACATGCTTCAAAGACCACATTGAATCTTTTGATATCAGGATTGTTTAAACCAGTGGGGGATACACTTTCAGATACCGAAATTAGGTTTGTACTCATCCCATCTAGCGGTTTTCCTGTAATTGATTTTGGTAAATCGATTTTTGATGCTTTGACATTTGCAGGCACATATAATGCCATCATATATCGTCTAAGTTCATCCTGAAGTTCTTTCAGTTCTTTTTTCATAGATAAAATATCATTTAGGCTTTCTGATGCAGGTAATTGATCATCGGATCTTGGAATTTTTTGTTTAGCAGTAGAGATCTTGTTTTTTAGATCAGTGATTTGATTTTCAAGTCCAAAAATTTTTTCTGAAATTCCCCCTTTATTTAGAAGAGTCGCAGTAATAGAATTAGGATCTGAAGCTTTGATTATTACAGAACTAGTGTAGCACAGTCCAGGTTGCAATGAGCTTCCCAACTTTACACTTTTTGTCTCACTATCAGAAGTAACAAAAATTTCAGGAGCCCTAACTAATTTTGTAGTACCACAAGCGTCAAACACATATGCATATCCTGAAATACTAGATTTTGCAGCAGTGGAACTCGTTGAAAGTTGTTTCAAAGTAGTAATTTTTGTAATCGTTCCAGCAATTTCACCTCTAATTAGTTTTTTTGATTGGATTTCTTCAATTTTTTCTTTGGAGAGTTTTTTTGCCCAACCATTTTCAGCTAATTTTTCAGCAGTTGAGGGTTTTACACATGAAACTTTTCCTGAAGAATTTTTGATGATTTTTACTAACCCTTCAGCACAGATAATTTGATCATTTGTAAAATTTAATTTCATTTGTTGTCTTGGACTAATTACATCAGCAAATGCTTGAGAAGGTAATGTTCCTGAAATCAAAATAATTCCAAGTAAAACAGCAAATAGATGAATGGACTTCACGATATTATACGTTTCATGTCGTTAAAAAGCATTGATAATAACGAATTAAATTCCAAATCAGTTTGAATTTTTTTTATCCAATCCAATGTTTTTTAGGAATTTGTTTGACTCTGTTAAAGCATGTTTTTTGATTTTGAGCCTATCATCTTTTTTAATAGATTTGGATGCCAACTGAAGCATCTCATCCATAAGATGAATTCCTCCTTGTGCTCCTTTTTTAAGTCCCAATTGATACAAAAGAGGTAATTTTGACATATCAGCAGGTACATTCATTTTGATTTCAGAGAGGGAAATTTTTTTATCAGGAGTTTCAATCTCAGTGAATTTATCCACAACTTTTGAAAGTAGTTTTTCAAGATTTTCACTTAAGTTTATTTCAAGTTTGGTATTCTTTTCTTTTCGAGACATCATTACGATTCTCTTAATTTTTAGAATAGCTTGATTTGTCTCAACAGGATCAAAATCATTTGCAGAAAGATCTAAACCAAAATCATGCATAAATGCTTCTGCAATATATGAAATTGCTTCTTTTCTACAAGATGCTTTTGTAGTTCCAAATGGACAATTTTCACAATTTGTTGTAAAATATCTAGAGCCTCTTTGCCCAAAGCTTGATAAAATGATTTTATCTTCTTCACGTAATTTAGCAATAGTTCTTGAAACAAGACCTTCGTCAATTTGTAATGCTTGGGAGATTTCTTGATTAGAGTAAGAACCTTCATCAATTAATTTTAAAATTTCTTCCTCCAATTCTCCTGGAGAACGTCTTGAAGGTTCATCAATTGCATCAGATAAATAATGTGGTACTAGCTTGTCATTCTTATCATGATTAATAACAAAATGTATTCCATCATATCTTGCATCTAGTCCAGAAAGGGTTTCAGTTTTGATAATTTTTGTAATAATTTTTTCAAGATTTTTAATTTTAAAATCTTTTAAAAGTTTAGTTAGTGTAACTGTTGGAATTTTTAGATTGTTTGCAGCAAATAAATAATATAATGCCCATCTTACTTTTCTTTCATCACTTCTCTCAATCAATCTTAGTAAATTGCAAAAAATGTCAATTTGTTTCCATTTAATATCAGATATTTCAGTTTTAGAATTTTTTACAAATAGTGATCTATCCAATTCTTTTAAAAAATCTTCAAATTGTTTTACAAGTTCCGATTTTTTAATTTTTGACACTTGTTTAATTTTTGAACTTAGAGTAATGGCATCAAGCAATTCTTCTTTGGATACAATTGTTTCATTTCTAAAAGATTTAGTTTCATATTTTAAAAACTCAAAAAATTCCAAAGTTTTATTTTTAATAGATATGGGCGGAAATACTCTCAATCCAGACAAATTTGAAAATGATAGACCCACATAGTAGCGAAAAACAAGCTGATTATTTATGCTTATGAAGACAACTGCATGACCGAATTTTCCATAAAAATAACTAGTTTGATTAAATTTGATTCTAATCAAAAATGTTTTCTCTTAATAGCAAAATGAATCAAGATGTTTCATGACTGCCACTCTCTACAAAATGATGGAGTTGCAATCAAAAATACCCAGAGTTCAGATTAAAAATACATTAGAAGTGAAGACTGGTTCAAACAAAAGAATTGAATTAGAACGAGATTTTACTTGGGAAGATTTCAGGAGATTATCTCTCGGATTTGAGGGAGATTATAATTGATCAAAGATTTCATTCAAAATCTTGTCAAAAAGAGAAAAAATCAAATCAGGATCAAGCAGGAATTGTTGGAGATTATGAAATGATTGAAATTTCATATGACTCTAAATCATCA
Organism: Candidatus Nitrosopumilus sp.; assembly: GCF_029882185.1. Classification (GTDB taxonomy): domain Archaea; phylum Thermoproteota; class Nitrososphaeria; order Nitrososphaerales; family Nitrosopumilaceae; genus Nitrosopumilus. Next base: position 3,244 of record NZ_JAOULD010000004.1, read on the forward strand.
AAAATCAAATTACAAATAGATGCATCCAAGTGGGTGTAATGATTGGGTAAAAAAAGAAAGAAACTATTTGATGAAACATTTCAATTATAAATTAACGATCAAAAAAATTCTTGAATTATAATGTTTTACATAATTTATTAAAAAATTAGATTTGGTAATTTATCATATCATGTTTTTTTACTTTCAGTTAAAAGATTCATAATTGATTCATCTGTAATTATTCCCATAACCTTTCCATCATTGTTTGGATCAACTACAGGTATCATATCAAATGGATGTGAGTTCATTTTTTGAATTACAGCAAATAGATAATCATTAGGCAATGTTGTGTGGAATTTTCTATACATTATATCACCAATTGTGACAAGATCTCTTGTTTTTTTATGCGAATTATTTATCTCTCTCTTTGATACTAATCCTACAAGCATGTCATTATCATCAAAAACAAGGAATGGTTTCTTGGTGATTTCATTGTTTTTAATAAATTCCTTGATTGTAACATCAGGCTTTGTTTTAGAAAATTCAGTATTAGTTACGGCAATGGCAAGAGTATCAGATACAACCCTTCTGAAATAAAGAGGAACCAGGCCAAGTTCAGCAGCTCCAACCTTAAAGTGAGTAATTTTCTTTAATTTGCGTTGAAGTTCAACACTTGAAATAATCATAGTGATTAAAGTGCCAAGAACCAAAAGTGAAAATAGCTTGTCATCCATTATTTTTGCTTGTAATAAAGAGAGCATCAAAGCCAAATCAACTGCACCTTTTGACATTACGCCATATGCCACAGTTGTTGCAGGGCGCATTTTTGCGATACGAACAGCAATGTACGAACCCAAAAATTTGACGCCAGTCATAATTACGATGAAAACTGCAATTATCCACCATTCTAACTCCAAGAATGCAAGACTGAAATGAAGGCCTATTCCAGCAAAGAATATTGGAATAAAAATTCCATATCCAATTGCACGAATGTTTTTTGAAATTTCATGATATTCATCTCTAGTCATCCTAGAGACTGCAATTCCTAAAAGAAGTGCCCCGATTGCACCATGCACTCCACTGATTTCTGCAAAATATGCAACAAGCAAAATCATCCCAATTACTATTGCAAAATATGCTTCTTTTACACGAAGATGATTCTTCATCAATCTGAAGAATTGAGGTAATCCATATACAGAAAGAAGTCCAGCAACTGCAAAGAATATCACCATCTTGGTAAACAACCACAACATTTCTGAAATATCTGGAGATTCAGAGTTTGTATCTATCTGGATAAACACACTTACAAAAATAATTGCAATAAACTCAACAATTGCCGTTACAGTAAAAATTTCAAGACCAATTGTTGATTTTAATTTTCCAAGATCACTTAGAACCTTGGCAGTAACACCCAAACTTGATGCAGCTATCACACTTGCAATAGCAAAAGATTGAATGAAATCCATATCTATCACTAGTCCAAAAACACCTGCAATCAGAAAAGGCATCAAGAATGCAACTGCAGAACCTGCAAAAATTCTACCTTTCATTACTTTAAACAAACCAGCAACATCAATTTCTTCAAGACCGATTAAGAAAAACAAAAAGAATACACCGATTGAAACAAAGAGCTCTATTGCTTCAATAGGATGCACTAAAGCAAAAAATGCAGGTCCTACTATTATCCCTGCAATTACATTTCCAAGAATAGAAGGCTGTCCAATCCTATGAAGGAGTTCACCTCCAAGTTTTGAAGCAATAACCAATACAGCAATGAATAAAATAGATTCAAAAGACAAACTTGATCAGATCACCATTTTTCCTTTAGATAAACTAAATGAGAATCATGTAAAATCTACAGAAAAAAACAAAATCAGATTATGAAGAATATTTCCTGAATCCTTTATCAGTAGGATAAAGTTCAGTTTTGGGGCCAAGCAGTCCTTGCTTGTGAACAACTTTGAGTAATCCATTTTTTTCTAAATCTTCCAATACAGAATCAAGTTCTGAACTATCTAAGCCAGTATTTTTTTGAATATTTTCAAATGTTTTTGAGCCTCGATTTAATACATCTAAAACAAGATCATTTTTTGATTGAGGTTTTGAAGATTCCATGCTAGCCCTTTCTTGGACATTAAGTCTATTTTCGTCAAAACCTGATTGAAATTCACTTTGAGGTAAAGGTCTAGAGAAATTTTTCCCTATTCCTTTTTTTGCTAAAATACGAGGAATGATTCTTGCCAAAGGAATTGCCAAGAAAATTATGATGTAAATCCATGAAAAATTAGGATCGGCCATTAGTTTTTTTTCACATAGATAGCATAAATTTGTTGAGAAGATTCAGTTTTTCAAGGCAATGCATTAGATTGGTATAATAGTGGAAGACATGTTACCTAACACATTGTCAAAGTATCAATCCCCAAAGGTTAATGTCAACATGAGTGCAGCAAAAGGGGTTGCAGTTGCAATTGTTATTCTTATAATTATAGGAGTTGTGGCAACAGCTTCCGTAAAAATTGTGGATTCAGGTCATAGGGGAGTTTTATTGCATTGGAATGCAGTTGATCTTACAAAACCACCACTTGATGAAGGAATACATTTTGTAGTTCCTTTCCAAGATGAAGTAGTCAACATCGAGGTTCGTACTCTAAAATATGCAAGTGAAGCTAGAAGTGCATCAAGAGATTTGCAAACAGTAGAAACAACTGTCACAGTCAATTATCATCCAGATAAAGAACAAGTTCACAACCTATACAAAAATCTAGGACTTGATTATGAAAATAGGGTAATTCAACCAGCCATAGAAGAAACCGTAAAACAAGTAACTGCAAATTATAATGCTGAAGAACTAATTACAAAAAGGCCTCTGGTTAAACAAGATATTGAATTTTCCATTAGAGAGAGATTAAATCAATTTAATGTTGTAACAGAAGTAATTTCAATTACAGACTTTGAATTCTCTGCATTATTTGCATCTGCAATTGAATCCAAAGTAGAAGCAGAGCAAAATGCACTTAGAGCAGAAAACGACTTAAAGAGAATTGAAGTTGAAGCCAGACAAGCAGAGGCAAACGCCATAGGTTTGGCAAATGCAAACATTGCAGAAGCCAAAGGTGAGGCAGAAGCAATTGCTATAATCAATAAAGCATTAGCTGAGAATCCAAATTATCTTGATTGGTTAAAGACTCAAGCATGGGATGGTAAACTACCTCTAGTGGTAGGTGAAGGTGGAACACCATTTATACAAATCCCAGTAAAGCCTTAGACATATGGCATCAATTATCATAATACCAATTCTAATAGTTGTAATTGTCGGATTATCATCTTATCTAGTCCATAAATTTGTGTTACGAGACATACTTGCTAAAAGATCTATCAATCAGACACTTCAAAAATATAATATCAAAAAAACACCTTCAGAAATAATTAAAGAATATTATGAAAATAGGGGGGAACGTCTATCACGTCAAGAAATCCAGAATCTTGAAAAGAACTATAGACTAAATGAACCAGAGCAGTTCCTTGCAATGTATGATGCAATTAGAGACAATGTTAAAAATAAAGAAAAATGACCTCTAGTTTCTTTAATGAGACATACCAAGTAAAAGTAAGTTGAAATCAAATGACAAAAAACTGATTATTCTTGCCATGGTTGCAGGAATAGCAGGTTTGGCCGCAACCATAGGATTTGTAGGACAAGGCAATGTCAGACATGTAGAAATTTTTTGGGCAGAAACAGTTGAGCAAACAATAGTTTTTGAAGACATAGACGGAGAAACAACAGTAAGAGGAATCAAAGGGGTCAAAGGAGAATCAAATCCAACATTATTGTCACGAACATCATTTGCGTACATTTTGACTGTGATAAATAACGGCACAACAGTTCATAGACTATACATAGACGGATTTAATGTTCAAACAGATCTATTAGAGCCAGGACAACAAGATACAATCACAATATATCCAGATAAAGAAGGTGAATTTGCATACTATGACAAGAGAGAAAATCTAATGCCACTAGGTAAAATAAAAATTGTCACAGTAGTTGCAAGTGATGAATTTACAGGCATTTGGAAAGATCTGATTTAGAAAAGATCTATTTTTTTCCGATTATTAAATCAACTTTATAATTTAGAGTTGCACGTGAATTGAGTTTCAAATTCCATGACAAATAAGAGGGTTTTTTTGTTTTTGTTGTGATTTCGAAACCAAGATCGTTTACAGTTGTGCGTAATGAGTATTCATCTAATGGTTTTCTAACAGACTTTGTTCCCCTATCAAAATCATATGGTTCAGAGATAACCAAATAGCCAGATGAAATTTGTTTTGAAATATGCTTTAACAACTCCAAAGGCTCAATCAATTCCAATACATTTAGTGCCAAAATCAAATCAAACTGCAACTTTCCAAATACAGAAGACAATGAATCGGCTATAAAATAATCAAGATTGTTTTTGTGTGATCTTTTTGCGTGTTGTAGTGCACTAAATGATCTATCAATTCCAAAAACCATCTTGTTAGAATCAGCTAAATACGAAGTCATTATTCCAATAGAGCAACCATGTTCTAGCACGAGTCCGGATTTTGGCAAAGATGTAAGATTATTTTTTACCAGAGAATAGAATTTTGAATTTTTACTATTTTCATATATTTTAGACCATCTTTCTTCTAATTCTGTTCTGTCCTCGTTTGCAGAATTAATTTTGGATAAAGATGATTTTAAGAATTTTTTTAGGTGCTGATTTTCTACTAGCCGGTATAATTTACCACCCAATTTTTTGTGTGATGAAATATACCTATCAAAGTCATCCCACATGATAGGAATTTTCTCAACGATGGGGAATTTCAGATCACATTTTCTGCATTCTAAAATGCCTTCTTCAATTTCTTTATTCAGTTTGAATATGACTAATTCTAATTTTGAGCTACATCTAACGCATCTTAAAAATTCAAGACTGGATTCTAACATTATCGTATAACAAATCAGTAAATTTTGAATTAATAATTTCTTTCATAGATAGAATCAAGATAATCTTAAATGGAGTATTTTTGGATTTTATGCAAAATGGGAGAATTTCAAGAATTTGCAGAGGCATTATTTGGCCAATTATCAGTGGAATTAAACGAAGAAAAAGAGATAATAGAATTGGCAGTAAGAGCCAAAGAAGACATCAACAACAAGGTGCAGTTTAAAGAATTAGATGAAATTGCAAATTCATTATTGCCAGATTTTAAAAACAAAGTTGAATTATTTCTTGGCGTTAATGTTCCAGACAATATTGTACTAAAATTTCCAGAATTAGGGGAATTAAAGAGAATCAAGGGAGATAAAGTGTTTGCAGATAAGGAATCAAAAGAATTTGTTACAGAATTATTTAATGCTGTTGCAAAAGAGGATCTAAAAAAGATTGCAGAATTAATGCAACAAGATACTGCAAAATATTTAGTATATTCTACATATGCAATTCAGTACATTTCAAAAATTACAACAACATATGGAGATTACCTTGACTCTGTCATATATCTAAACAAATTCATCTTGTCAAGATATCCACAAATAATTCTGCACAAACAAGGAGAACCATATGAGGCAAGATTTGAAAATGTAAACTCTGGATATTTGGGGGCAGTGAAGATGACAGTACTTGAAGAGTTAATTCATTCAGCACAAGGAAATCTTCAACAAGTAAACAAAAATGCTGCAATGGAGGTAAACAAAATAAATGAAGAACTAGCAAAAATCATCCTGTCTTTAGACACAGAGACAGTTAACAAATTGTCAGAATATTGTCAATTACAAGCAGTGCCAGACGATTTTCCATTTGCAAAAAAAGCTAATTTGTTCTTCTTTTTGAATCCGGATCATTTTCTAATTGAGCAAATTGGACCAGACGTAATGACATTTACCCATGTGGAGATAGACCCAAAAATAGGAGAGTCAATTCCAGAACTCTTAGAAATTTACAAAAAATGGCTAGTTCCAATACAGCAACATCACGCAGCATTTACTACTATGGAAGGAATGGCAGCTTTTGTCATCGAAAAGATCTTAAAAGATGATCAAGATTTTCAAAATTATTTAACCACGTTTATGGGTACGGATTTTTCATCATACCAAGTCAGGAAAAGCATGGGTAAGGATTTCACAAAAACAGTATATGAAAAACTAGGCAAAGAAACTTTCAAAAAAATGATCCAAATACCTCCAAATACAAGAGAGCTCAAAGACCCTTCACTGTATCTTAAAAAATTGAGTTTGTGACAATTGGAAGAAAAATTTGATCCATTAGTTGCAGAATGGATGTCATTTGTAAACAATCCAAACTTTAATCTTGTTGAAAAGTGTCTAAAATTTGCACAGATTTTAGAATATCCAGATCTCAATGTTGATGAATATATTGAAAAAATAAACATAATTGGAAAATCCCTGAAAGAGTCAATCAGTGATGTAAAAAATCCAACATATTTGATTTCAATGCTAAACGAACACCTCTTTGAGAATTTGGGTTTTAGTGGAGATGATGACGATTACTATAACCCAAAAAATAATTTTCTAAATGAAGTGATAGACAAAAAAACAGGGCTACCGATAACTATTTCAATTCTCTATGCGGAGATTGCAAAGTTCATTGGGTTAGATCTAAAAATTGTGGGATTCCCAAGCCACATATTGGTAAAATACAATGAGGAGATGATCTTGGATCCATTTTATGATGGGCGGTTGCTTGACATAGATGACTTGCAAGACATTCTTGATGCAAATTATGACGGCCAATTAGAATTTCAGCCAGAATTTCTTGATGAGGTAAAACCAGAACAGATACTTGTCAGGTTAACACGTAACTTGAAAAACTCCTATGTTCAATCATTTGTTTATGATAAAGCGTTGCGATGTGTCAATATGGTTTTGGCAATAGAGCCTGAATCAGCCGAAGACATCAGAGACAAAGGAATCATAGAAGACAGATTGCAAAATTCAGAAATCGCTTTGAAATATCTGAATAAATATTTAGAAATTAATCCAAATGCGGAAGATGTAGATTTTATTTTAGAATTAATTAGAAGTATAAAGACAAAAAATTAATCAATAATAGACTCTATGTCCTGACCTTTTTTGATCATTGATATTTCATGACGGGCAATTTTATTTCTTAGTGCGCCTTTAAGAATATCAACCTCACTTCTGAGTAATGCAATCTCATCTTCAAGTTTTGCTACTCTTTCATAGATGGTTTCAGCTTCTGAACTCATAATTATCTATCAGCAAAAATTTGTCTTAAAAAGTTATGGGTGAAAATCTTGATGGACAGGTTAGTTTTTTGAACTATAATTCAAATTCTTGACGACATTTTTCACACTTTGCTCTCTCCTCACCAGGTGAACCAAGAATGAAAATTTTACCAATTGTTTTGCAAAGAGGACACATTCCAGTAGTGGCATTTTTTGGGCCAGTGCGAATAATTTTTTGTGTTTTTCTTCGTCCCATAGAAAAACTTCTGAAATCCGTCTATTAAGTTTTAATGGCGCGGGGAGGGGGATTTGAACCCCCGCGTCCTTGCGGACATAGGATTAGCAATCCTACGCCCTACCAGGCTAGGCGACCCCCGCATAATGAGGCCTAGAATTTATCTGTAAATAAATTCATTCGTCGAAGAATTGGCTGTAATTATTCACAATTTCATTGATTGGAAGTCTTTTTCCACCTACAATTTTGAGATCCACTTGAACTTTTTTGTCATTTATTGTAAGAATATTGTAGGTATTATCAAAAAATCCACGAACTCGTTCAGATGTAGCAGTTCCAGCATTTACAACAGTAAGTGATCCAAAATTCCAAGCCCATGGTCTATGTTTATGACCACATAATACTACATCCACCTTTGAATCTAAAACAGTTCTAAGAACATCACCTGCATCAACCACAGTAAGTTGATCAGAACCAGTATCAGGAATTGCAATTAAATGATGATGCATTGCAACAATCTTTACCTTATCTTTGTATTTTTTCATAGTTCTTTCTAACCACAGATTTTGTCTATAACCTACCTCACCTTCATTTCTATCAGGTCTAGCAGTTCCAACAGTGACCAATACCACATCATCATCTAGTTCATTTACAGTTTCAAATGGAAAGAATTTTTTGAACAACAAATAACCAGTGTTTCTATAATCATGATTTCCACTCATGGTGATAATTTTTTTTGTATTGAATTTTGATAGTAATGATCTGCATTTTTCATACTCTTTCATCAAACCTTCATTAGTCAAATCACCAGTAATTACAATAACATCGGGGTTTATGTCGTTAATCTCATCTACTAAAATTTCAAATTTTTCTTGCAAGAATTGAGAGCCGACATGAAGATCAGATATTTGAACAATCTGCATTTGAATGTCATTTATCAAATTAGGTATTAAATCATCACTATAGAAAATATGTAGAAAGCATTTTCAAACACAAGGTAGAATTAAATAATAAGATCCTCAAGTTACTGCAGTTTTGAGTAAAAAAGCAGCAGTAATGAAAGGAGATGGCATTGGACCAGAGGTTGTAGATTCAATGCTCAAAGTCCTAAAGGAATGCAACTTTCAATCAGAACTAATCTTGTGCGAGGCAGGATCAGAGCAATGGGACAGAAATGGTAGAAACGATGCATCATACATTCCGGATGCAACCATGAAGACATTAGAGGAAGCAGATTGTTGTTTCAAGGGTCCAACAACTACAATTCCAGTACCAGGTGCACCAAGAAGTGTTGCAGTTACATTAAGACAAAAATTTGATCTTTATGCAAATATCAGACCTACTAAAACTTATGATAGATTAACTCCAGATAGAAAACTCGATTGTGTATGTTTCAGAGAAGCCACAGAAGGATTGTACACCGGAGTAGAAGCAAAAATCACAAATGATGCAGCAATTGCAATTAGAAAGATTACAAGACAAGGAAGTAGAAGATTAGTAGATTCGGCAGTAGACTGGGCAAATAGATTTAATATGAAAAAAATGGTAGCAATTACAAAGAGAAACATCTTGAAACAAACAGACGGGATATTTTGGGATGAAACACAAAAAGCAGTAGAAGGAACAGGCATAGAGTTATCTGAAATTTACATTGACAACATGGCACAACAGATGGTAATAGCAACTGAACAGTTCAATGGTGCAGTATTAGTTAGTACCAATTTATTTATGGACATCATTTCAGAACTTGCATCAGCTCTCGTTGGTTCAATCGGATTAATTTATTCTGCAAATATTGGAGATAACTATGCAATGTTTGAGGCAGCACATGGTAGTGCACCACAATTTGCAGGACAAAACAAAGTAAACCCTACTGCAACTGTACTATCAGGAGCTTGGATGGCAGACTATATGGGAGAAAGAGCAATTAGAGATGCAATATTTGACGCTACTGAAAAAGTAATCAATGAAGGAAAAGCAGTGACTTGGGATATTGGTGGTAATGCATCAACAACACAAATGACAGATGCAATTATCACATATGCCAAAGAAAATCTAAGAAAATAATCACCAAACTGCGTCTATAAGAATTAATTCTTCAAAAAATAGTTTCTTTTTGGCCACAATTCGAGTTTTTAAGCCTAATTTTTCAGCATATTCTATCAATTTTTGATAATTAGACAAAGAGGATGTAACAAAAACAAATTTCCCATTTGTGGCAAGATTACTAATTGCAGAATCAAATATTTTTTTAGGAATTTCAAATCCTTCTGCACCGCCATCGGTTGCAATATCCATTATTTCATCAGTTGCAAGATAGGGTAGATTACATATTATAAAATCAAATTTGATTTTTAATGCATCTGAACCATTACAACAAATCAGATTGTTTGTTTTGTAAGAAGTTTGATGTTGTAATACATTACAATTGATATCAGTGCCCACCACAAACAAAAAATTATCAGATAGTAATTGTGTGAGATACCCAGAACCACTTCCAATATCTAATGCATATTCTCCTTTTTCATTTTCTATATTGTTTGCTATGAAAAAAGTATCCTCAGAAGGAGGATATTCGTCATTTTTCAAGAATTTGTTTTGCAAGATTAATTATTTCATCCCCTGAAAGATCATCCACTCGTTTATCTATTATAGATTCTTTATCAAATTGTTTCAGAATATTTTTGACAGTTTTTCTTCTGTATGAAAATATCTTATTGATTGTTTGAACAAGATCTTTGCTTAAATTATTTTTTTTAACTATTTTAAGAATAACAGAGTCGATTTTTGGCGGAGGAGAAAAATTATTTTTTCCGACTTTAGATACAGTTGTTATGTCAAAGGCATGAGTTGCTATAATACTAATAGCTTTTCTATTCTTGGAGGATTTTGCAAGTAATTTATCAGCAAATTCTTTTTGAACCATAATCACACCATGAGAAAAAGATGTTTGAGCCAACCACTCAATTGCATCTTTACTCCGGGAATAAGGAAGGTTAGATACAAAAATGGTGAAATTGTCTTTTTTCTTCAAGCCATTTCCAGATTTTAGAACAAGATTATCTATATGAGAAAATTTGGATTTTGCATTTTGTACTAGTGTTTCGTCAATATCGACAGAGATTACTTTTTCAGCCTTTTCACATAAAAGAGAGGTTAGAATGCCTTGTCCAATTCCAATTTCAAATACAGTATCGTTTTTGGTGATTTTTGCCTCAGAGATGATGGATTTTGCTATAGAATCTGAGTTTAGAAAATGTTGTCCGAGTTTTTTTCGTTTTATCATCTCTTAACGAAGAGATTCATTCTACTTTCACCAGTAATTTCATCAAGAATTCTTTCTGAAATGTGTTTAATTGGTTCTTTGAATCCGACACGATCTTGTAAATCCTGGTAGCTTTCAAACTTTTTTTGTTCTCGCTCCTCAAGCATTGTTTTCATGTATGTTTTTCCAATTCCAGGAATCAATTCTAGTGCATGAATTCTAGGGGTTAATGGTTGTGCATTATTTAGATATGTTACAAATTTTTCCTCATTATTAGTTACAATTTTTTCAATTACAGACTCTAATTCACTTTGTGCAGATGATGATATTCGATTATAGTCCATCTTTCCTAAAACAGATAGAACTTTAGTACGTCCTTCTTTTCCGATATAGATCTTCTCACCAATTTCAAATGTAGAATTGGGAATTCCAAGAATTTCTAAAAGTGTCAGTCTGTCTTCACCAATTGCAGTGATAATAATTCCATCTCTGCCCTTTACGGTAGATGATTTTCCTCTAGGGTTGAAATCTAAAACATATGCATACTCTTCATATTTTCTAGCTGGGGGTTGTGCCCGATACAAAATAAAATACTCCGAAAAACTTACGAATGCTCCTTAATTATCTTGAGCATTTTTTCTAGTGTTTCAGCAAGAATTAGTTTTTTCCAACCAAATGTGAAGGAACGTAACTCTGCCAAACTTGTTGGTCTGATGTTTACTATTTCAACAGCTTCATCTTCTGTTAATTCACAATCTTTAATCAATTGTTTTTTCATTTCTTTTGCATCCTTTGGTTCGGCGGATACAAATTTTGAAACATAATCATATGTCCAACGTTGAATTTGATCCATTTCTTCAACATCGACTTTGCCTAAAATTTCTTTAACTTCTGAAAGAGAAATAGCTTGTTTCTTTTTTACTTCTTCCATATTACACACCGAATGGTTTAATGTGATCCAATCTAGTGATTAAGGTTTTCGATTTTTCACCTAATTTCACATCTAGGGTTACAGCACGTCTACCTACATTTGTTATGACGCCTACTTTACCATGGTATCGTCTATGTGGTAATCCTTTGTGCTGTCTTGAATCAATAATGACAAGGGCTTGTTGACCTTCCTGGTATTCACGTAACAAAAATGAGACTCCTCTTGGGGACTTTTTCTTCATTACAGATCTAGATTTGTGTTTAAATCCATGTGAACGACCATGAGATTTCTTAGTTGCCATGTAGTGTAAAATCTTTGAAAGCCCTATTTTAAGACTTAGAACAAGATATGCTCAATTTTTACTAATAAGATCGGTTCTAAGTTGGCCACAAGCAGCAGAAATCTCAGTACCTTTCTCGATTCGAATTGTACAATTTATGCCAGCATCAAATAAAATTCGTTCAAATTCTAAGACACTTTTTTCAGATGGACGCTTAAAATCTCCTGCGGTAGGATTGATTGGGATCAGATTCACATGTGAGCCATTGCCTTTCAAAAGTCTAGCCAATTCTGTTGCTATTTCAGGCGAGTCATTGATTCCTGCCATAAGAGCATATTCAAAAGTTACACGACGTCCGGTTTTCTTAAAATATGATCTACCTAATTCAATAATATCTTCCACAGACGTAGGACTAGCCGTAGGAACTAATTTTTTTCGTAGTTCATTGTTTGAAGCATGTAATGATATTGCAAGACCGATTTGTAAATTCTCTTCAGCTAGTCTTTCAATCCCAGATCTTATTCCAATAGTTGAAATCGTTATGTGTCTTTGACCTAACCCAAATCCTCTATCATGTGTTAAAATTTTTACAGCTCGAATCATTTCGTCATAATTTGCCATCGGTTCACCCATACCCATAAAAACTAAATTCGTTACATGTTCTCCACGTTTTTCCAGTATTTCTGCAAAATGAATTACTTGTGATATAATATGTTCTGCTTTTAGATTTGTTTCAAAACCCATCTGACCAGTTGCACAAAATACACATCCCATTGCACATCCAATTTGAGTAGAAACACAGATTGTGGATCTTGGATGACCTCCAATCTTTGCAGGATCATATTGCATTAGAACTGTTTCTACAGCATTATCATTAGATAGCTCAAGTAATAATTTTGTTGTATCCCCATCATCACTTACAATACGATGAGTTTCTTTTGCAGAACCTATTGTGTATCCCGCTGCAGTTAATTCCTCTCTTAATTTTTTGGGGAGTTGTGGGATATCATCAAGTTGTTTTGGAAATTTGTAATATAATGGAAGTAAAATTTGGTCTGCCCTATATCGAGGATATCCCATATCGATAACAAGTTGTTCCATCTCCTCAGGAAGTAATCTATACAAATCTGTCATTATGTATTAACAGATTCACATGAGGGATATTTTATAATTTGGTGATTTAATTAAAATGAAAATCAAAAAGAGTGAAAAATTGGAGAGAAGAGGGATTTACTCTTCTACAGGATCCAAATCATCAGATTCGATTTCTACAGTAGCCTCTACCTCAGGTGTCTCTACAGTAGCCTCTACCTCAGGTGTCTCTACAGTAGCCTCTACCTCAGGTGTCTCTACAGTAGCCTCTACCTCAGGTGTCTCTACAGTAGCCTCTACCTCAGTTGCTTTTGCCTTTTTGGTAGTTACTTTTTTGGTAGTCTTTTTCGTCTTTTTATCAGCCTCTTCAGGATCTATAACACCTGCTTCACCTAGAGCAAAGATTACTTCCTCTTCAGGATGGTGAGGACTATCTACCATTCTAGCAATTCGTTTCTTACCTGATTTCTTAAAGTATATTCTGTATGTACTTGTATGTGCAACTACATTTCCGCCAATTGGACGAGTTGGATCACCAAAGAAGACATCAGGGGATGCCATAACTTGATTTGTGGCAATTGCAGCACAGTTGTATGTTTCTGCAATTCTTGACAACAAATGAACAAAATGATTTAGTTTTTGTTGTCTTACGGACAATGTTCCTCTTCCAAGATATTCAGCACGGAACAGTCCAACTGCAGAATCTGCAACAATTAATTTAACATTGTTTTCTTCAATTACTGGACCAGATTCTTCAAGAATCAATACTTGGTGTGAGCTGTTGTATGCACGAGCTACTATGATGTTATCTAAAACTTTTTCAGGATCCATGTCATGAGCTTTGGCAATAGACACTATTCTTTCAGGTCTGAAAGTATTTTCAGTATCAATGTATAATACAGAACCTTCAAGGCCTCCTTCTTCTTTGCTTTTTTGAACCATCACAGACATTGTATGAGCAAATTGTGTTTTACCACAACCAAACTCACCATAAACTTCTGTTAATGCTTGAGTCTCTATACCACCATCAAATAATGTATCAAGACAATTTGTACCAGTGGTAATTCTACCAATACTTTGTCGGTGTTTGTAAATTTCAGTTGCACTTGTAAAATGTTTGGCAATTAATCCACCTTCAACTAAATGTTGTCTGGCTTTATTGACAATTTTTTCAGCAGTATCCTTTTCCATTCCAGTTATTTCTGCAATTTCTACAGGACCTCTAACGATGAGGTCCATGACGTTGTGGACACCTGCATCGGATAATTTTCTTGTAGTTACAGGACCTACGCCCTCTAAACTATCTAATCTTAAATCTTCTACCATACCGTATAGTACGGTACCAGTACTTTATAAGAGTATTGTTTGGGAAAATGATCGTAAAAGAGGTAAATTTTAGTAAAAATCGACTATCGTCTCTTTCTTCTTTGTCCAGGTTTGTTTTGACCAGGGAATCTGCCTAAGACAAATCGTTTCTTGAAATTGCTTTTATTTCCAACACTAGAACTAGTGCCTACAATTTTTCTACCTTCAACTTTTGGTGTTTGGCCTCTAACTTTACCTGCTTTGGTAAGTGAACCGTGTGTTGCCATGTTTTAAAATAAGAATTAGTGAATTTATGTATTTGGATAACTACCAATACTTTGCCTTAACAGTCTCAATGACTTTCTCATGTTCCTTACTCTTTCTGCGAGCATATTTTTCCATTGCACCTAAAGGTACACCGCCAAGAGATCGTGCAATCGCGTTAAAGAAGTATCTCTGTGGACCTTTAGAACCAGTTTTAGTCATGAATTTTTGAATACCATATTTGAAATTATGTTGCCATGTTTTGTATAAAACACCTAATTGTGCAGGAGTCATTTCGTTTCCAATATGGAAGAAATCAGATTTTTCAAGCAATCCAATTGGAACGAATGTTAGTGCTGTAGCAGTAAACATAGAATCAGGTTGTTCTCGTTCTAATTCACTGAGCAATCTAATAGTTTCCCAAGAATCCTCAGGAGTTTCATCATTATCAAGACCCATGATTAAAGTAAATGCAGGAATCCAATAGTCTTGGTTCAAAGTCTTAACACCTTCTTTTACAACCCAGTGCCATTCAGATGGATCATACGGTGCAAGTTTTCTATCAGCATACTTGCCAATTAATCTAAGACTGCCAGTTTCAAATCCAGCTTGAATTCCAATCATATTATCAGGACTAGCTTTCATGATTTTAGAGAGATTAGGAATAAGTTTTTCATCAGCAATTGCGCCTGCTAGTGTTCCGTGGGTTGGATTAGTATGTTCGACTCCAGTAGACATGATAGCAGTAAATAATTCTTCCAAGGCTTCTCTGTTAGGTTCCATCCCTTTGGCAGTTCTAGGATCCATACCATAGACAAAAATATCATCACTGTGAATCCATGCAGATTTTGAACCGCCTTTCTTAATGTTAACTTCAATTTCTTTTTTGACTTTTTCTGGAGAATAATATCTTAAAGATCGTAGTGTTACGTCACAGAATTTACAGCCTCTTCCACAACCACGCATTACTTCAACCATTCCATGCATACTTGGTTCAACAATGTCAGGAATTTCTTCTAGTTCAGGTCGATCCCAAAAGTTAACAAATCTTCCATGAATCTTTTTTCCTTCTCTTTCAAATTCTTTAATGTTAACCTTAAAGTCACTTCTCTTTCTGAAAGGATCCATGTTTTCAAAATCCCCGTTAATCAAATAGTTAAAGAATCGACCTGCATGTCCATCAATTTCAGGTGCGATACCACCAAGCTCTCCTTCAAGAATTGCATATATTCCAAATTCTTCAATTTTAGCTGGATCATAATTGTACTGCCAAGTTCCAGATGCACCAGAAATTACTTTGGCTTTACTTCCAGTCCTTGCTTTAGCAGCTTTAATTCTATGATGTAATTCAGCATTGTAAAATTCATCATATGATGTTTGTTTTCTACCATAAGTAAATGTCATAGTGACAGGACCCATTCCCAATGGATCCATTTCATAAGTTCCGATAACTTCAGTTTCAGGACCGATGAATTTTTCAATATGATTTGGGTGAGCAACAACTACATCTTTTCGTGCAAAGCCATCACGTAATAAACCAGCTTCTAATTTTCTTAATCCATATGGAGCATATTTTGCAACACCGTCAATATCAGGAGACCAATTACAAATGAAATCAAATAGAACTTTTGGAGTTACTTGATTTCCAAGAATCTTATACCAAAAACTGCTTTTATCTCTGCCAGGGTCAAGTGCCGGAGCACATCCGAAAAATGTTGCAAGCGATAATCCCCTATAAGGAGACATTAAAGTTCTATCAGCAGTTAAGACTATTTTTGGTGTACCCATACCCTTCATGGGAATGATTTTCTGATTTATTTTAAACCTTGCTAGGCAAAATTAGTAATTTTCTAAAATTCCAGCCTTATTCCTATGTAAATAACCAAATTCCTTGTTTTTGGATAAATGGTCTCCATCAAACACAGTGCCATCTCTGCAAGTAAGATCCTCACCCACACAGCAACTACCACAAATACCAACTCCACATTTCATCATTCTTTCAAGGCTAGCTTGAACAAAGATTTGTTTTGAATGCGCAGCCTTGACAGTTTTGTACATCATAATTTCAGGACCGCAAACATACACTGCGTCAAAGTGAGTTTCATTGACTAATTTTTCAACCAAATCAGTTACAAATCCTTTCTCACCATAGCTACCATCATCAGTTGAAACAATCACTTGATGAGAATTATTTTTTAGTAATTCATTAGACAAGTCTTCAAAGAATACCTCGTCTTTTGATTTAGCACCCATCAATACAGTAACGTCATCAGTAGGTTTTACAAAAGTAAGTAGTCGCATCATAGGTACAAGACCTGTTCCACCACCAACCAGCAAAAGTTTTCCTTCTTTAACATCAAATGAATTTCCATAGGGACCTCTAATTCCTATTTGTCCTCCAACTGGAACATTGAATAGACCAGTTGAAGAAGGACCATGCTTTCTAACTGTAAATGCTGCCTTTCCAGATTCTTTTGAAATCATTATACTCATTGGTAATTCATTAACTCCAGGAATCCAAACCATAGCAAATTGTCCAGGAAGAACATTTGGCATAACATCGTCTGAAAAAACCAAAGTCCTAACAGTAGGTGTTTCGTCAATTACTTTTTCAATTGTAACAATTGTTGGATGATTAGGATTTCTTTGCAAGACCCACCATGTCCTTTATTGTAGCATAGTTATTTCTCTTCATATATTCCAAAATTCCTTTGTTAATATCATCAAAAACTCCAACCCAGTTATCACCTATTGCACTACCAAGTTGAACTGCAGAAGCTCCGGCCAAAAAGAATTCTACTGCATCCTCCCATGTGGAAACTCCTCCACATCCAATAATAGGAATATCATATTTTGAAGAAATTTCATAAACACATCTTAAGGCAATTGGTTTAATCGGAGTTCCAGATAATCCACCAAATTTGTTACTGAGTATAGGTCGTTTGGTTTCAACATCAATAGCCATTGCACGAACAGTGTTAATTGCAGTTATAGCATCAATTCCAGAATCAACTGCATTACTTACAGTATTCAGATAAGTACTGGTTCCTAAACCAACTTTTGCAATTACTGGCACATTTGTTGATTTTTTTACAGTGGACACAATTGCTTTAACCAATCCAGGATCATCCCCAACTTCTAGCCCAACTTTAGCAACATGAGGGCACGATAAATTCAATTCGTAAGCTTTGACTTTACAATTTTTGAATTCCTTTATCATATCTTCAAAATCTTCAGGTACAGAGCCCACTAAACTTACTATAATTGGTACAGCTTGATTGGGTTCAATCATTTTAGCAAAATTTGAAGCGCCAGGATTAGATAATCCAACTGCATTTATCCATCCACCACCTCCAACACTGAAAATTGTGGGATTTGGATAACCTTCCCATGGTGCAGTACTAAGAGATTTTGTAACAACAGCACCAGCACCTGATGCATAAAGTCGATTAAACACGTCAAGAGATATGCCTAGAATTCCAGACGCGAGCATTACAGGTTTATCTAATTGAATTTGACCTATGGAAGTTGCAATACTAGGTTCCACTTTGATTAGTGAGCATAGTTTCGAATATAACAGTTGATTCGTGATTCTGGTACCTTTTTTAAAGGTGATTTAGAATCAACTAGTCATGTATTCTGTAATATTAACAGAGTTAGGAATCTCAGTTTTCAACGATGGGAAACTAGACAAGGCATTTGCTTTCTCAAACCCTGTGAAAGAATACTTGCTTGTGAAAAATAAAGAATCAAAATTAAATGAACTGATAAATTATTTAGCATCTACTCAGAGAGGATTTTCTGTAAGTGATGAATCATTACTTGCAATTCTAAAAAAATATTCAATTGATTGTCATTTAATGGAATCCTCAGAATTAGCTACAGTTCAAGATACAAAACCACAAATTATTGTCGATTCAGGTTTTGCTTCTAACTTACAAGATACATTAGGAAAATTAAGAGAATTTGCTTTAGATTTTTCATCTTCAAAAGTTACGGAAGTCTCAGAG
The DNA here is from genome assembly GCF_029882185.1 of Candidatus Nitrosopumilus sp. Lineage (GTDB taxonomy): Archaea > Thermoproteota > Nitrososphaeria > Nitrososphaerales > Nitrosopumilaceae > Nitrosopumilus. The sequence continues at coordinate 21,835 of NZ_JAOULD010000004.1, forward strand.
AGTCCAGATCTCCACATCATCCAAGCAATTAATTCTCTAGATGAAATTGATAAGATTGCAAACGGACTGAGTTCAAGACTAAGAGAATGGTATGGATTGCACTTTCCAGAATTAGACAACATAATTGATAGTATTAATGGATATGCACAAATTGTTCTGGCAGGCAAACGAGAGTCATTAACTAAACAAGTTTTTGAAGATGCAGGTTTTCCAGAATCAAAAGTGGAAATGTTATCATTAATTTCATCAAAAAGCAGAGGAGGAGACATTTCGGATATCAATTTAGCAATTGTGCAATCAATTGCAAAACAAGTTTTAGACTTTCATGAATTACGTAAAAAACTTGAAGAACATGTTGAAACAGAAATGCAAGAGATTGCTCCAAATCTTTCAGCAATTCTAGGAACCGCAGTTGGTGCAAGAATATTAGGAAGAGCTGGTAGTCTTAAAAAAATGGCATCACTTCCTGCCAGTACAATTCAAGTCCTAGGAGCTGAAAAAGCATTATTCAGATCATTGAAAACAGGTTCTCAACCTCCAAAACACGGATTACTATTCCAACATGCGATGGTTCATGCAGCTCCAAGATGGCAAAGAGGAAAAATTGCACGTGCAGTTGCTGCAAAAGCAGTCATTGCTGCAAGAGTTGATGTATACGGTGAAGGATTGAACCAAACTTTACTTGAGAAACTAAACGTTAGAGTTGATGAAATAGGCAAGAAATATGAAAATCCTACTGAAAAAGACACGAGACCACCTCCATCATTTAGAAGAGAAGGAAGCTATAGAGATAGTCCAAGAAGAGAAGGTGGAGATAGAAGAAGAGCAGATAGAAGAGAAGGAAGCTATAGAGATAGTCCAAGAAGAGAAGGTGGAGATAGAAGAGAAGGAAGCTATAGAGATAGTCCAAGAAGAGAAGACAAGAATTCAAATAAAAAGAGAAAGAAGTTTGGAAGAAGATAATAAATCATTTTTTTGGATAAAATCAGAAGGCCAAAACAAGCTAGCAACTGAAAACATGGTTCCTGGAAATCAAGTTTACAAAGAAAAATTAATTATTAAAAAGAATATTGAGTACAGATTATGGGATCCATTTAGGAGCAAATTAGCTGCAGCAATAATGAATGATCTTGATTATTTTCCTTTTGAAAATAAAAGTTCGGTTTTGTATCTAGGAGCATCTACAGGAACTACAGTTAGCCATATTTCAGATATTGTAGGACCTATGGGAATAGTCTTTGCAGTAGAACATGCAAGTAGAGTTGCAAGGGATTTCTTAGATAGAGTTGCAACATATAGAAAAAACATTATTCCAATTTTGCAAGATGCAAGAAAACCAAAAGAGTATTTTTCAGTATTTGGAAAAGTAGATGTAGTGTATGTAGATATTGCGCAACCGGATCAAACACAAATTGCGATGGATAATTGTGAGATGTATCTAAAAAAAGGAGGGTATTTCTTTTTAGTTATCAAAACTCGAAGTATAGATGTTACAAAAGCACCAAAAAGAATTGTGGAAGAAGAAATAGAGAAATTGAAACCAAGATTTGATGTTTTACAGACTATTGATTTGCACCCTTATGACAAGGATCATGCAATTGTAATTTCAAAATTCAAAAATTAGTTATTGTCAATTATTTTCTGAACAGGTTTCCAGCTTTTACGCACAAATTTAGGCATCTCATTATTTTGTTTATAATATTTTGTTACAAATTTGACAGTGACAGAATCAGAGGGATAACCACTTCCCAAATCATATTCTTTTCTTAATTTCATTATTGCTTTGTCTCTAGTAACTTTAGCTAAGATGGAAGCTGCAGAAACTACTACAAACCTACTGTCTGCACGATGAAATGACTTGATCTTATGATTATCAGATAGTTTGGATATTTCTTTTCCAAATCTAATTGGATTTACATCGCATGAATCAACATATGAAATATCAGGATTTAATTTTGAAACAACTTTTGCCATATATTTTGCCTCTAAACCATTTAGACAGTGTTTCTTTACACTAGCATCAATAGACCTAGGAGGAATTTTTGCAATATAGTAATCATCTACAATTTCAATAATTTTTTTGTAAAGTTGTTCACGCAATTTAGGAGTAAGCTTTTTTGAATCTTTTACACCTAATGCACTTAATTTTTTAATATTTTTTTTCTGCAATGAAATTCCAGCTATCACTAGAGGTCCCAACATTGGGCCACGTCCAGCATCATCAATACCACAAATTTGCACGAATTGTGTCTTAAAACACAAGTATTAAACCGTTAGACGTTTAGAAAAATTGAAAACCAATTGGAATTTCCAGACGAAACTTTTCAAGAAATAATTGAGGGTAAAACAAAACTACTAGTCCCAAAAAAATCAATCACAGATAAAGTTCCTCCAATGAAACCTGCATTTTTTAATCCCAAAGCAAAGGTGAATAGAGATTTTTCCATAATTGCATATTCAGCTTTTCTAAAAAAATTTCAAGGTCCAAGAATTTTCTTAGAGGGTCTATCAGGAGTTGGTGCAAGAGGATTACGAGTAGCAAATGAATTGGATGTTGAAAAAGTGATAATCAATGATCTTAATCCCACTGCGCTAAAAATGGCAGAGTATTCAGCAAATCTAAATGAAATAAAAAATATAGAATTTTCTGAAAAAGAAGTATGTAGATTTTTTAGCAACTATTCAAAAAAAGGAGAAAGAGGTTCAATAGTAGACATAGATCCATTTGGCTCGCCTGCAGCATATTTTGATTGTGGGATTAGAGCAACTATGCATGGAGGCATATTATCAACTGCAGCAACAGACCTTCAAGTCTTAAACGGTCTCTTTCAATCTGCCTGTAAAAGAAAGTATGGAGGAATTCCAGTTAGAACAGAGTACGGAAATGAAATCGCAATTAGGCTAATACTAGGTGCACTGAGAGCAGTAGCAGCAAGATTAGGCGTGGAAATTACTCCAATGTTTGTGGAAAGTGAAATGCATTACTATAGAACATATGTCAAAGTTTTCAACAGACCAGATCAGAAAGAAAATCTAGGATATATTCTGCATTGTAAAAATTGCGGGTATAGAGAAATCACATTAGAGCAAGAACAGGAATGCAAACTATGTAAATCAAAAATTAGCATTGCAGGACCATTATGGATTGGAAATCTTTTTGACAGAGAATTTGTTCAAAATATGCTGGATGAAAACTCTGAATTAGAAACAGACAAAATTTGTGAAAAAACACTTCTTAAATGCCTAGAAGAAGCAGACATGCCTGGAACTTATTTTACAGTAGATGAAATTGCGTCTTTAATGAAATCATCGCCACCAAAATTAGAAAAAGTAATTTCAAGGTTAAAAGAAAACGGATTTTTATCTAGCATAACAGCATTTAATCCAACAGGATTTAGAACCAATGCAAATATCAACGAGATAATAAAAATTTTTGAAACTATCCAATAAAACCTAAACATACAAGATACAATTCACTACTTTGTTTTCTACTTGCGTCAGGTTTTGTGAGATTAACTCTAGAGAATTTTTTCTTCACATAATCTCTAAATTCCATAGAGTATTCACCGTCAAAAACTTTGAAGACAGCATTTCCTTTATGTGCTAAAACTTTGTCCATGATTTTTGTACAGTCATAATTCAGTGAAATTTGTTTTGCATGATCAACGGACCAATTTCCGCTTACTTGTGGTGAAAGATCACAGATAACTGCATTAACCTTACGTCCAAAATAAGATAATACTTCATCAACTACATGTTCATCTTCAATATTTTCTCGTATAATATGAGCACCTGGAATTTCTTCCACATAAGACAAATCAACTCCCATAACTTTACCTTGATTTCCAACTAATTTCATAGCCATTTGAGTCCAACCTCCAGGAGCACATCCAAGATCCAGAACATTGAATCCAGGCCCTATAAGACGGTATGAACGATTTAATTCTTGTAGTTTAAACGCAGCTCTGCTTCGAAAACCTTGTTCATGGGCTAATCTACGATAGTGATCTTTTCGTGCATCAGCTAGTTTCATTTGGCCTTCACAGGTTTTTTCAATTCAGCAAGTACCCAATCCTCAATGAACTGGCAGTTTCTAGGACTAATTTCACCTTCTAGTGAACATTTCTGCTCTACAGGACAAACTAAACATGGTGCATTCTCAATTGATTGAGTGCTAATCGGAGTCTTCTTTAAAATTAATTTGTACGTCCAACGATTATTCTCAAGAAGTTTTTCCCTTGTGATTGTACCCATTCTTTCAAGTTTTAATGCTAAACGAGAACCAATTTGATTTGTCAGTTTAAGCTTTTTCCATAATTCACCTTGGAACATTCCATCAGATTCTTTCTCAGCCAAAATATCACAAACTTTGTTTGTCAATCTTTCCATGTCAACTTTTTCTATTTGGAAATTTTCAATTTCTTCGTCAGATAATTGCTCTTCTAATTCTTCTTCTAGTGTTTTCTCAGCTTCTCTTTTAGCTTCTTCTAATTCTTTTTTAGTTAATTTTTTTACTTTTTCAGGTTTAGCTTCTGCTTTTTTTGCTGTTTTCTTTGCAGGTTTAGCTTCTGCTTTTTTTGCTGTTTTCTTTGCAGGTTTAGCTTCTGCTTTTTTTGCTGTTTTCTTTGCAGGTTTAGCTTCTGCTTTTTTTGCTGTTTTCTTTGCAGGTTTATCATCAAGAATTTTCTTTTTCTTTTTTAACTCATCAAGATCAGCCTTGATTTTTTCTGCTTCTTCAATCAGAGTATCTTTTTTCTTTGCCATCAAATCACCTTAAATTTTAATTTCAATTTCTTAATTATCAATCAGTATTTAATTCCTATTTAACAGTAAAAGTTCCTTTAGCAGAGATATTCTTGAGTTGTTTTGAGACCATTTCTATGACTATATCATACGAACCAGGAATAGTAATTACCTCAGAAAATGTGTCTCCAACTGGAATTATTTTGCTTCCAGATTCAAAACATTGTTCAAAGAATCCGCCTTGTGTAATTACGTCACTTTTTCCAGAAGAATAAACTGTAATGTATAGATCTCCACAACTAAATGAAGAATCACTGATTTTAACTTGAATTTCAACAGGTTCTGATGTAGAATACTGCTTAGATAGTCCAATTATTTCAATTGAGGCATTGTGAGAAGAGCCCCCATCAGAAAAAGACATGGGCAACAGGTTTAGTTCTCTATCAGGTTTTTGAAGAACATCAGACAAAACTGCAGCACCAAACACTATTGAGAAAATTACAGGTAAAACAAATACAACAAAAACTCGTTTAGTAGCCATTTTGTTTTAAAATCTATAATTCCCTTATATCTATTTAGCAAAATTTCAAGGGTCAAGATCAATTTGACGAATGAGTTAAATCGTAGCCAACTAAATATCGCTAGATGCGACTTAGAAAATTCAGAGTTAGAGCATATCGTTGCATTCATGATTCTGGAGAAATTACAGTTGGAGATTTAGCAGCTTTTGTAGGAAGAAATGAAAGTGGAAAAACTACAATTCTTCAAGCACTGACACTGTTGAATAAAGATGAAGAAATTTCAGAATTAGATCTTTGTGACGAAATGAATGAGGAATTAAAGGAAGAAATGAGACTAGCCGAAGGTGAGTTTGATCTAAGTCAAAATGAAATCAGCATCATTAAAGAAAAATTTCCAGGACTGCCAGAAATAAAGAAAATTAAATTATTTAGAACGAATCAAAATCCAAGGGTCCAATATGAATTTGAAAATATCAAACTCGGTGAAGATGGCAATGAAGGATTAAACTCTTGGGAGAATTTCTCAAGACAAATTTTTAGTTTCTTAGATACCATTCCAAATCACCTGAGAATCCAAATTGATACAAAATTCTTTGAAGGCGAAGTTCCAAAAAACCAAGAAGTGTTTGATAGAGGAATGGCAGAATTTAGCAATCAATTTCACGTCATAGCAATTCAAGAGCCCAAAGTCATTGAAGAATGGGAGAAAATCTATGATAGTCCAGAAAGTCAATTTTCAAATCTTCTAAGTGGAGAAAGTGAAAAAGTCGCGTTGCAAAATTTTATTGCATCAGAATTACATCCAAGATTTGTTTATTTTTCAGATTACAAAAAAATCTACGGAAATATCAATCTCAATGAATATCTCAGAGAAGAAAGTGGCAAACGTCCAGATTCAATAGAGTTTATTGAAGAATTCGACAAAGCAGAGACAGTTAGAAATCTATTCTATTTAGCAGAACTAGATATCAAAGAGTTAGACGAGGTCAAAGAGAGTCCTTCAAAATGCATTAAACTTCTCAATGCGGCAAGTAATAGATTAAGTAAAAAATTAAATCCAGCATGGAAAGGTGATCCCATCCATGTTGACTTGAGATATAATCCAGGCAACATAATGAGTGTTGTAATTTCAGATGTTCACAGAGATGGAACTATTACAAACACAGGATTGTTAAACAGAAGAGCCGAAGGTTTCAAATGGACATTTTCATTTATTGTCAACTTTGCAGCTGAAACACAAAGAGCAGAGTTAAAAGAAGCAATACTACTATTAGACGAACCCGCAAGAAATTTACACCCTACACAACAGATGGGAATTTCAGATTTACTGAAGAATTTGGCTGGATCAAACCAAGTATTATATGCAACACACTCACCATTTATGATATTTGATTATACACCAGGAAACTTACTTGTGGTAGAACTAGACAAGAGAAAACATCTCAGCAGAATATTTTATGATTATTGGAATGCGGATGATAAAACACTGACACCTATTTTATATGGACTTTGTAGGGGTCAAGTTGAATCCATTGTAGATAGAGAAATAGGAACAAACTCAAGGCCAATAATCATAGTAGAAACAATGTCAGATGCAATGTATCTTAATGCATTTGACAAATTCTTGCAAGACCCAAATATTTCAATGAATCCACTAAATGTAGTTGCAGCATATAACAAAAATTCAGTTTTACCATTAGCAATATTTTACAGAAACCACGGATATAGAACATTTGTTTTATTAGACAACTCTGAAGAATCAAAACAGATCTCTGCTCAGCTTGTTTCAAATGAATTTTCACCAATACAAACTATTTTCTTTGAAAGAGAAGGTAAGAAGCTGGAATCAATTGAAGATTATATTGCTCTTGAAGATTATTTGTATCCAGTAAACCAAACCTATGAAATTAAGCTAAGGAGAGAAGGCTTTTCCAACCTTTCCCCTCAAGACCTTACATCTAAAGAAGGCAAAGGAGTTTTAGAAAAATTGAAAAAAATTTGGCAAGATCATAGAGATGAGGATTGGGGGGAATTCAATAACGAGGAGATTACAAGATACATCTGTGAGAAGATTACATTAGAAGAAACCAGTTTTCTATCAGACAAAACCAAAGATCAATTCAGATCATTATACAGACTAATTGCAGAACGTATTAGACAATACCAAAACGAAGGTACAAAACTGGACTTGGACAAATTTCAAAAGGCCAAGCATTAAGATTTAAGAAGTTTGCTCATGAAAAGCACTAAACTGAGAAATAGAAATACGAGGAAAAATCTTTAAGGTTTAAGTGAGAGATATTGAATTTGAATTACATGAATAGATCCTCTACTAGAGGAATTTTCCTAGCAATTGCATTGTTACTTTCAACAGTATTAATGATATTGCCATCAGATATCTATGCTGAAGAAATCACAGTTACCAGTATTGCGTTAGATGAAACATCAGTAATGGAATTGACAAATGATTCAGATAAAGAAGTCAACACTTTGAGAATTTGGCTTGGAAGTGATTTTAATTTCAAGTCATTTAAAACAGAAAAAGGATGGGTAGGAGAAAAGAATGCCCAAGGAGTAATTATTTTTACATCATCAGAATCCATCAAACCTGGAGAATCTGTAAAATTTGGAATAAAGACAGACAAGCCAATCACAGGCATTAATTGGAAAGTTTTAGATAAAAAGAATACACAAATTGACACAGGAATTACATCTCCTGGAGAAATAAAGAAAGTTGTTAAGAATCCAAAACCAAATCAAAATTCAGGGACAGTTGGTCAAGGCATATTATTGAAATCAGAATTTAGAATAGTCCCAGAAAAACCAAATGTGGATTCAACAATCAGAGTAACAGGAGACAATTTTGGATCATCACAAGAATTTGATTTTTATATTGATTCTAAGAAACTGGGAACTTTTGTGACAGATGAAGAGGGTCATTTTATAACCACAATGAAAATTCCAAAGGAGCAAAAAGCTGACAGAGTAGATTTCATTATAAAAGACAAAGAAGGTCAAGAAAAGAAATTGAGTCTCAGAATTGGAGAAAACATCAATAGAATTCCAGATGACGTAAATACACCACTTACAGTTAAAGGAATTCCAAAAATTGTTCATAGAGGAGACTTTTTAGAAATTTTTGGAACAGCATCTCCAGGTAGTGGTGTTTCGATAGAGATTATGGGACCAGACAACAATATCATCAGAACAAGGACAGCAGAAACAGACAGTAAAGGAAATTGGAAATTAGATTCATTACTAGTTCCATTGGATAGACCATTTGGTAAGTACATAGGAACTATTTCAGATGGAAGAAATACAATAACTGGAGAGTGGGAAATAAAATCAGATAAAGTAATCATCATTACTCCTAACAATTTAAAATATGAACCAGGTGAGACCATGAAATTTAATGGAACAGCATTACCCAACAAATCAATTGAAATAGTATTAGAAGATCCTTTAGGAAAAGAAATTGTTTCAGATATCGTCAAAGTTGATGAAACAGGATTTGTAAAATTTGAATTCCCTACTACACAAAGCACTCCAGAAGGAACATACACATTGATTGCAACGCAAGAAAAAGAAAAAGAATTCACATATGCAGGACTGGGTCAACTTCCAACAATTCCTGTAAATTTGGAATTTGATAAACTCAGTTATAAAATTGGAGAGACAGCAGTTATTACACTATCAGGAAAAGCATCAGAGGTTGTCAATTTGTTAATTATTGATCCTTCAGACAAACCAAAAGGAAAATCAACATCCATCACTTTACAACCAGATGGACGAGGAACCCACACTCTAAAGTTAGATGGTTATTCATCAGGGGTATATACCGCAGTTATCAGTAAAGGTACTGCACAAAGTTCAGAAGTTTTCACAGTAGGCCTGCAAACAGGTTCTGGAGAAATCAAAATCAATACAACAAAGTTAGATTACCATCCAGGGGATTCAATTTTGGTTTTAGGTGAAACAGGTTCAAACGTTCTTCTCACAGTAACTTTGATCAATCCAGAAGGTGAAGAAGTGAAGATCAAAGAAACATTTTCAGACAAAAATGGAAAAATTTCAGAAGGGTCATTTAGGGTTCCAACAGATGCAAAGAGAGGAGAATGGATAATTAATGCAAAAAGTGGATCAAACTTTGACAATGCAGTAATCAATGTTGTCAGAGAAAAATCTGAAGGCATGACAATAGAAGTGGGAATAGGACAAGAAATTCCAGGGTACGGTAAAACAATCAACATACATGTTTTCGGAGCTTCGCAAACAGTTGAACTTGATATTATTGCAGAAGATGGAGAGATTATTGACGAATTATCATTCCCAGCATCAAAAGAAGGTGAAATTAACCAACCATGGATAATACCAAAAGATACAGAGCCTGGAACATATACGATCAAGGTCTCAGATGCACATAGTAATGCAGAAACAACATTTAAAATTGAATAGGTTCAAACAATTTTATTTCAGATAATCATGACACTGATCATGAATCTTAAGGACAAAATTGCAGAATATCCAAATTTCCCTAAAAAAGGCATTTTATTCAGGGACTTTAGTCCAATTTTAAAAGATCCATCTTCATTATCATTTATTGCAGATGAATTTTCAAAATATTTCCATCCAAAAGATGTGGATATTTTTGCAGGGATAGAGTCAAGAGGATTCATTCTGGCCTCAATTTTAGCCTCAAGATACAACAAAGGAATGATGATGATTCGGAAAGATGGGAAATTGCCCGGTAAAACTACAAAATTAGCATACACGATTGAATATGGAAAAGATACAATAGAAATTCAAAAAGACATCATCAAAAAAGGAGAAAAAGTACTAATTTGTGATGACTTGCTTGCAACAGGTGGTACCGCTAAAGCATCTGCAAAATTAATTGAAAAAGTTGGAGGCAAAATTGTAGGGTTTGCTTTCATAATAGAATTAGTTGAACTTAACGGAATCAAAGGAATCAGTAATTATAAGTGTAAATCATTGGTGAAATATTAATGGAAAAAGATGTAGAAATAGGAATTTTTGGAGGAACAGGAATTTACGATTCAGGTTTACTTGAAAATCCACAAGAAATTGATATTGATACACCATACGGAAAACCTTCAGACATAATCACTGTTGGAATTTTCAAAGGAAGAAAAATTGCATTTCTTCCAAGACATGGAAAAAAACATGCAATCCCCCCACATAAAATTAATTTCAAAGCAAACATTTGGGCTTTTAAAGAATTAGGTGTCACCAGAATTATTGCACCATCAGCTGTAGGAAGTTTAAAAGAAGAGTTCGAACCAGGTCATTTTGCATTACCTAGTCAATTCCTAGATTTTACAAAATCAAGAGAGGGAACGTTTTCAGAAGATGGAAGAGTAATCCACATTTCAGTTGCAGATCCTTTTTGTCCAGAATTGCAATCATCAATTCTACAAGTAACAGATAATCTGGATATGAACATGCACAAGTATTGTACATATGTCTGTATTGAAGGTCCGAGATTCTCTACTAAAGCAGAATCAAAATTTTATAGAACTACAGGCGCAGATATTATTGGAATGACACTAGTGCCAGAATGTCAACTAGCAAGAGAAGCACAAATGTGCTATGCATCAATTTCTACTGTTACAGATTATGATGTTTGGGCAGAAAAACCAGTTACAGCTAAAGAAGTTCTTGAAACACTTTCAAAGAATGTAGAAAGAACAAAGAAAGTTTTAACTGAATTAATTGATAAAATTCCTAAAACAAGAAGTTGTTCATGTGCTAAGGCATTAGAAGAAGCAGAATTCTAGTCATCTACAAAGGATTCTTTTGTGAGACCCTCTGGAAGAGTCAAATCTCCTTGGAGTAAATTTCTCTGGAGTAATAAAATTACTTCATCTACATCATATCCTAATTTTTTTAATTCCTTTTCAGTTGTTTGGGAAAGCTTTGCACCAATATTTTGTCCACCAATTCTACCAAATGCAATAGCAGTAAAACGAAACTCATGGTCGTCAATTGTGAATTTACCAGTAATTTTAGCAGCCATTTGGCTTCCATGAATATTATTAATGTGAACTTTGAGTTCCATGTCAAAATTAAATTTCTACAGCTTTGTTAACATTGTCATCAATCAAGAAGCTCCAATGTTTATCATCTTCAATTTTGAAATCTTTAACCTTCAAAGGAATTACTTTCTCATCAAGGCACTCATGTTTGATTTCTCCATTTTCTTTTAGTTTTACCAATTTCCATTTGTATTTGCCTTGTTGAAGTTTGCATACAGAAACACCCCATTTTGCATCAGGATCTATTTTGGGCATTCCTACCAAGTCTGCTAGTTCTTCTATTCCAAGTTGTTTCTCTTCACAGAATTTTTTCTTGCAAACACCACATCTCCAAACATCAACTGAACCTATGGTTCGTTCATCAATGTTGATATTTATCACACCAAAGTAAACTGGCTGATGTTTGCAGGTTTCAGTATCGACACTCAACGTTGTTCACCCAACATTAGTATTATTTAGTTCTTGCATCATCATAGGGTTTTTCCAACATCACTCCTATGTTATCAACTATTTTGTTTCGCTTAAATTCAATATTTTGTCTTTCACACATCTTTCTATACATATTCACAGCAGTGAATCTAGGATGCATTGCTTCAAATTCGGTGGGGGAAATATCAATAAAGGCACCAAGAGACATTAGATCTTGTGATGCTTTTTTAGCATCATTTGTAGAGATTTTTAATTTTTCAGCGATTGATTCAAAAGACATTTTTCCAAAGCATGTAACCAACAAGTAAACTTTAGCTTGGATTGCATCTAAACAAATTTCAGATACAAGATCTTTTTCAATTCCAGAATAAGACATTATTTTTATTAATTATCATGACAACATAAAACATGATCTATACAATTATTTTTTGACCAAGATTTTTTTAGAAATTTTTAATGAAAACCCCATCGCAATGAAATGAACGATTGCACCTAAAATTGCAGCATAAATCAAATTATCTAAAATGATCCAGATAAGAACAAACGTAATGATGGAGGGAATTGTGATTATTACTGCAATAAGAGCACCTCTTAGTGCAATTTGACTGATTGAAAGTTTAGATTGTTTACCATCAGACAATAGTTAAAATTTCAAAAATGGTAATAAAAACCAAAGATACTTTATATTTGGCAGACAATAATTTTTACTGTTTGGCAAGTTATAAGGGAACATATTCAAATGAACAATCTTTGAATTTTGTAATTCCCATCATCATAATTCTGTTTTTAGGCATAATCTACATCATGACACAAAGAGCAGATTCAGGTTTTGTGAGTTTCATTCTAATTGGTGCAGCAGCACTTACAATGTTTTACTGGGCCAGAGTTCTGAAAAGAATGGCAAAAGATCAAAAACCAATTTACACACAAGCAAGAGAGCAAGAATCAAAGAATTGGGTTTATGATTTGATAAAAGGAGAAAACGAGTTTGTTTTTGTTGCAGAAGTTCCAGGTCCAGAAGATAAAATTGCAGTTAGACTAGTAGATGGCATATTATACATCAGAGGAACTGCAGGATTTTCAAAAGAAGTTCCTATAGAAGGAGTAAACGATATGCAAATTTTTGATTTCAAATACAGAAATGGTGTATTGACACTAAGAATAAAATAACTATAGACTTTTTGCTAATTCTAATTTTTGTGGAAGATATTTGTCTGTAATATTTGTGAGACCATATTTTGAGAAAGCCTCCAATTCTGCTTTACGTTTTAATCTTAGAAATACATCTAATTCTTTTTTCCAAATTCCATCTTGGTATCTAGGATCTTTTTGAAGATCATAGCATCTCTTAATATCAGATTCAGTCATAGGAATAGTTGGCAGTTTGTATTTTTCAATATCAGTAGCCCAAACACCTACCCATTTTGCATCAGGCACTGTAAGTTCTCTAAGATGAGCTGCATTTGCTGAACCGGATTTTATAACCATTGCAATGTGTTCTCCATACACATCTCCGTCAGTGAGAACGATTACAGGCAATCCCATTTCATCATGCAGTCTCTTTAACAGAGTTCGAGTTGAACGTGGTGCTTGTCCACCAGTGTTAATGATGATTGATTTGAATTTTTTATCAATTTGTTCTTCAACAAATCTGGTGAAAAGGCCACCTTTTTCGATTGCAATGACAATTTCTGCACTTGTATCTACTAATTCGGCAGTAGTCAAACTAGGACCTATAGAATAACCATCAGGATGATTTGACAAGTTCATAGTTTTTCCCTCATAACCAGGAATAGTGTATTCTATGTTCAAATCACCAAAAATAGAGCTTCTCTCCTCAGGGAAGATATGAAAATCTTCTCGAGGTTTAGATGTCACAGCTTCTAAATCTACGATGATATTATCTGACTCTGATTGATCTTCAAATTCAATAGCGAAAGCCTGAGAAGAATAATAGACATCTCTTAATGTAGATGACTTTTTTTCATGAGTTAATCTATTTGCAAAAAATGCCAACCACATTAATTGTGTAAATGATCTTAATTGTGCAGAATTTCTTGAGTTTCTTATAGCTGCATTATTTCCCAAAATATATTGTCGGAGTTTTTTATCATAAACTATGTTACTGACAGATCTGCTCGGGATTGAGAATTTGGGGAATTGTCCATTATCCAAATCATCATAAATTTTGGCACCATGACTTTTGAGCATCTCTAGGATGTTTTTCTGTTTTTCATCAGCTTTCTTGCTTCGTGCATTTATCTTGCTTTGTTCTTTAGTTGTTTTCAATTTCTTTTTCCTCCTCTACTTTTTTAGATTCAACTGTATTATCATCCAATATTTTCTGATAATTAGGTGCTTTTTTCTTACCAGCAAGTTCTGTACAAAATTCTGCAATTAATGGAATATATTTTGCATAAAGATTTGCCCTCTTTTTTGCCATATCAGCCTGTCCCCTTTTAGACATGTATGCTGCCAATTTTCTTGATAAGAATTGTAATGCCAATCTTAATTCCCTCTCAATTTCCTGTCTGTCAGCAACATTTTCTTTTCCTGCTGTTTTGTATGGTATCCTAGTTGAACAAATATGAGATACTATGATGAATGGAGGATCACCTTTTACCTTGTATCTTCCCCAATCAGTGTCATTGACTACTTTTAGAACCACATCACTTCCCTCATCATACAGTAATGGAATTCTGTTAGCATAACGATACACATGTGGCCCTCCAGACTTGATATCCCCACCATATGCAATTCCCATCTCAACAATGAATGGAAAACCAGAGTATGCCGAGGGCGGACGCTGAACAACTGCGGTAAAATCAGGGTTAAAGAACTTCTTGATTCCCTTTTCTAATGGATCTTCTCCCAAAGGAGCCAAGCATGTAGAATCAGGAGCCATAAAGTCTTCAAATTTTTGAAGTGAATCACTAAGCTGAACTAATTCTTCATTAGACAAAGTACCCATCCGTTTTTCTGGTTTAAATCCTGCAAATTCTGCAAATTTCACAGCAGTTGTAGGACCAATTCTTTGAAATCGTTTTGTAAGAAATGTGGTAAGAGGTTCACCTTGAACAGTATTAGTTAATTGTTTGTAGTATGGACTTTCAGGATCCATATCAATGGAATTTGATTGAGACTCACCAAAATCCCAATAAAATAATTTATTATTTGGCATATCAATATCTTCAATTCGTATTTTGCTTAATTTATCAAAATCCATTTTTAAAAATGACATCAAAGCAATTACAACTCTTACTTGACGTGGAAGTGTTTTCCATTTCTTCTTTGCTTTCTCCATAATTCCTGTAAAACTAAAACTTTTTGCAGATAATCCCAAATCCTTTCTTACTTTTTCAATCATCGCATCGTCAATAGTAGGAATTTCAAATTGAGATTCTACTATCATTCTTCTAATTCTTTCTACATCAATCCCATGTGGATGAGGACGAATGATTGTTGGTGGTGGTGGAATTTCTTTTACAAATCTAGGATGACTGAATTTTTGCCCTTTTGGATCATCAAAAGTAATAGATGCGTATGGTGTGATCAAAGAAGTTTCATAGACATAGTCTCGTATTTTGTTTCCAGCTTTAGAATAATCACCTTCCAAGCAAATACTTACAGTAAGTCCTTTTTTTGAAACTTCTTTCGTTGTATGTTGTACAATTACAGGTTTATTCTTTTGAATGTCAAGTAATAATTCAAAAATATGTTGAGTTGCGCCATCTACAGAGCTTTTCACAGTTACTGGTTTGTTAGTTGTGATTTGTCCATAAAGAATAGCCATAGTTGCTCCGAGTCCAAACATCCCTCTTGCCTGTTTTAGTCCAAATTTAGAACCATATAGAACAGTTCCAAATGCAAGTGGAATATGCTCTGCGTCTATTCCAGGTCCATTATCTTTTACGGTCAAAATATAGGGTTTAGGATCAGGTTTTTCAGGATCAACTGCCTTGATTGTCAAATGGACATCAGGTAAAATCCCCTTTTGATCACATGCATCCAACGCATTTTCAACAAACTCTCGAACAGCTGTGTATAATGATCTTGTAGGATTACTGAATCCAGCTAAATCACGATTACTGTAAAAGAACTCACTAGGAGAAATCTGATTAAATTTTTCTTTAATAGAAGACATCTTGATCTTCCCACAATTTCATTTTCTCTTGTTTTTCTTTTCTATTTGCAGCTTCTAATTTTGTATAAACAGCACCATGCATACTTCCACTAGATATAGAGGAAATTGCATCAACTGCTAAACGTAGTTTACTTGAATCGCCAATAATTGAAACAGTTTTTCCATAAACTGAGATATGAGTACCACTAAGATTTTCCATGTTTCGTCTTGCTCTACCACCTTCTCCAATAATCCTCCCTTTTATCCTTTCAACATTTGCATTAGATTTTCCTGCGAATTCTCTAAGATCTATTACATGTAATGCATTTTCACCTTTTAGTAAAGTCATTGCATTTTCAGGAGAAAAGCCTCGACCGATAGCAGTAACAATCTCCATAGCTTTGAAGGGTTGTATTTTTTCTACATCACCTTCAGACTTGATAAAAACTTCACCAGTATCACCGTCAATATCAAGAGAAACATAACAAGCAGTTTCAATTTTTGATTTTACACTACCAGATTTACCAATTAAAACAGCAATACGGTCATTTGGAATGCGAATTAATTTTTCAAAGCTCATTTTACAATCTCCTCAAATAGTTCATCTGGATCTTCAATAGGGATTCCTCTTTTATTGAAGAATCTTCCAATGTTATTAATATCTCGTTTAAGAAATTCTTGAGCATTTGGATGTCTAAGATCAACGCCAGATCCTAAATCAAAAACTACTAACCCATTCTCAGTTTTAAAAATATTATATTCTGAAAAATCACCATGAACTAATTTTGCTTTCTTGTACAGATCCTTGAGTATGGATATAGCTTGAAAATAGTCAGTTTCATCTACTTCTGAATACAGTAAAGTTTTGGCAGGTTTCCCGCCATCACCTACAAATTCCATAGCTAAAACGTTGTTAGTCACATATAGAGGTCTAGGGACTGGAATTCCAGCCTCATAACACTGAGTCAGATTTTTAAATTCTTTTTTTGCCCAGAGATAAACTAAATTTTTTGTACCTTTTTTTACATGAGAAAATCGTGGATCTCCAAGAATATACGGTTCACGTTTTTTAAAATTTGAAGTACTTACCAAATAAATTTTCAGAGCAACATTAACATCGTTTTCATCAACACCCCAGAAAAGGACAGATTCTTTTCCAGCACTTACAGAACCGTTGACGTATGCAATAATATGATCAGTAATCATTTTGTATAAGGTCATAACAGTTGGTTTGTCTAAAACTTCATTGACAACTTTTCCTTTTTTAAAACCATCATCCAAATGTTTTCGATGTCGTTTTGCAAATAGTTTATCATCTATTTTAGATTCTAATTTTTTACTAAGTATATCAGTCATTAAATGAAATTTCCCTCACCAGATATAAGAGATCTCTATTATAAACAAAAAAAGTTTGCAAAGTCAAATCAATCTATTACATATTAAAAATTATTAAGAAGGGAACATCTGAAACTGTTTTAACTGCAAGTTCTGAACCAATTCCAAGTTTAAGAGATAAAGATACAGTTTCTTTTCCAGCCATGTTAATTATTGATGAAGTTTTCAATAGAGATTCAGCTTCATCTTTCTCAACAAATCTTTCTCCGTAATAGCTTTCACTTATGTGCATAGTTAGTTCACCTTCAATGATTTTTTTTCCCAAAAGATCAACATCACAAATATTTAACATAGATTGGTTTTGGTAGTTAGTAGTTCGTACTGAGAATTGCATTACGCATATTTACCTTTCAAAGTAGATTTTGCTCCGCATGCCTCACAAATTAAAAATGATATTCTATTTTCTTTGAGGATTTTTGTATCAGGACTTTTACATGTTGGACATTCAAGATAATCCTTAACGTAGATTTGAAATAATCTTGTAAAATCATCAGGAGCTCTTCTACCTACAAACATAGCCTTATCCCCTAATCTTTCTGCTGGAACGGCAAATTCTTTTGAAAGGTATTGTAGAACTTTGTCTGGATCTCTTCGTAAAACCTTTGGGAATTCTGAGAAATTTCGTAAGAAAGTCTTTTGGCCTTCCCACATCACATCTACCACAGGAAGCTCAAATCGGGTTTGTGATTCTTTATCGGTATCACCCAGCTTGTCCTGAATACGTTTAAGTAGATTCTCGTAATCTGTTTTAGTCACTAAAAAATAATGTATGGTAGACCCTATATGGGTTTTGAAAAAGAGAATCGTGTGGACCTTGTTTGATGCCTAATCCATCTTTCCTATACGGAAGACGTTTGTACCACATGTTGGACACGTACCTTTTACAGCAGGACGTCCGTTCTTTAGAGTAGTTTCTTTGGGATCTTTAATGTCCCTTTTTGCTCTGCATTTTACGCAATATGCTTGAACCATTATGAAATTTGTCAAACTTGGTGGTATTTAGGCAGAGGCTGTGAAAATTATTTCACTATAGACTAGATGTGCGTAAATTTTTTAGGCATCAAAAAATCAATTTTGTGTGTAATTTCAAATATCGGGATGGTTTTTTAGAAAAATATCAATAAGAAGCAGAAAAATGATGTTTTTTCAAAAATTTGTTTAGAAAACTAAGAACTTATCGATTATTATCAATTATAAACTCCTTATTAATGAAAAAACAAAATGGCGTCAAAAAAAGGAATAGTAGTAACAGTGATTATTTTAGCAGCAATAACGGGTGCGAGTTTTTTGCTATATGCTATTCCTCAGAATGATCCTACAACATTCATAGTAACTGACTATGAGAATTATTTGGACGGGGTAAAAAAAATCCATGAGGTTTTACAAGAATCAATCGAACTTGAATATCAAAACATGCAAAGTGGGAAAATATCCCCTCAAGAATATATTGCAATGACTGAAGTGACATCGTCTCAAGTAACTGCACAGATTAGTGAGTTTGTGACATCAAAACCATCAGAAGAATGGCAAACAAGTTATATCAATTACATGGATGCTTTAAAATCATTCAACTCGTACATTGTAGAAACCAAAGTTTTAGCCAGCATGATTGAAAATGAGAGTAATGAAGAGGAAATGAATAAAATTTTAGAAAAGATAGAATCTCTAAAAAAAGAGTCAGTAGAATTTGTCAAAATGTCTGACCAAACAAGGCCAGATTAGCCTCAATACCGAATTTTACTATTCATATTGGTTGGAAATCGTTAAAAAGCAATTATGTAACTAGAATTAGAATGTCTCATCAAAAAGGTAGAGTTGAAAAAGAGGTTAATGCATCTACCGCAAACAGATTACTAGTAATTTGTATTGATAGAGATAATGATGTAGGAGAAAAAACAGGAATTCTCACACCAGTAATTGGGAGAGATGCATGTATTGAAGCAGCTCAAAGATTAGCTTTGGAAGATCCAGAAGATGCAGATTCAAATTCCATTTTTGCGGCAATTAAAACATATGAAGATTTAGTCAGTAAAGGTTACCAAGTAGAAGTTGTAACTATTGCAGGAGTTAAGGATAGAGGAGTTCAGGCAGATGAAAAGATTCTTGTTGAAACAAGAAAAGTTTTAGAAAATTTTTCTGCAAACGGTGCAGTAATTGTATCAGATGGAGAAGATGATGAAAGTGTTATTCCTGTAATTCAAAATGTACTTCCAGTAGTTTCAGTACAACGAGTTGTAATGAAAGTAAGTAGAAGTGTAGAGTATTCTTATGCAGTGTTTGGAAAATATCTTAAAATGCTTGTGTATGATTCAAAATATTCAAAATTCTTTTTAGGAGTTCCAGGAATTCTTTTGTTGATCGGAGGAGCAGCTACAGTGTTTGGATATACTGCAGAAATATTTGCAGTGCTTGTTAGTATTCTAGGTGGTGCATTTTTGATTAGAGCATTTGATATAGACAGAATATGGTCAAGATGGGCAAAACCAACACCCATGGGTTTTATCAGAATTTTTACTATGATAGCAGGAGTTTTACTTATTCTTTCGTCAGTTCCAGCTGGAGTTAGTACTGTAGATACAGAATTGATTGAAGCAGATACAGAATTGATTGCAAAAGTTACAAACAAAGTGATTGTTGGACAATTTGTATCAGGGGCATTACCAATTTTATGGATTGGTATGGGCGCAATCTTTGCTGGAACATTACTAAGTAATTGGATGGGAGGAATTCCAAGACAAATTAGTGACATTTTAAGAATTGTTGTTCTAGGTGCCCTTTATCCAACAATATTTCAATTCACAAATATCATGATAAACGATGAACCTTCACTTACTCTAATTCCCCCACTATTGGGAGGCTTGGCAGTAACATTGATTTCAGCCACAATTCTATTCAAAAAATATAGAAAACATAAAGATCAAGAGATGATTTCAGACTAATTTATTCTATGAATAATTATGTTAATATCTGAAAAACACTGATATCTTCAATCATGTATGAATCATCAAGTGGTGGTATGATATTAGCAAGATTAAAGATTTAGTTTTTCAATTATCGGGACTCTATAAGATCTATGGAAAAAGATTAGAAAGTGAAATTCAGAATGGGGATATTCCAAACCATGTCGCTTTAATTTTAGATGGCAATAGAAGATGGGCAAAAAGACATCTATCGATGCCAAAAAGTGGACATTGGAAAGGAGCTGATGCCGTAGAAAACCTTCTTGATTGGTGTGAAGAATTCGATATCAAAATTGTCACCTTATACGCACTTTCAGCAGAAAATCTCAACAGAGATGACGAGGAATTGAAATACCTCTATGAATTAATCCGTTTGCGATTAGAGAAATTACTCAATGATCCTCGAATCCATAAGAGTCAGATGAGAGTAAAAGGAATTGGAAGAATTGAATTACTTCCAGAATCCATCAAGAAAGTTCTAAAACAATTAGATGATGCAACAAACGAATATGACAATCATTTTCTAAACATTGCACTTGCATATGGTGGACAAAATGAACTAGTTGATGCTGTAAAGAAAATTGGAGAGAAAATCAAAGAAGGATCATTGGATGTAAAAGACATTAACAAACAAGAAATTGAATTAAATCTATACACATCACATTTACCACAATCATCTCCAGACATGATATTAAGAACGTCAGGAGAAAAAAGATTAAGTGGATTTCTCATGTGGCAAAGTGCATATAGTGAATTAGTCTTTATGGATATTTTTTGGCCTGAATTTAGAAAAATAGATTTAATGCGGGCGATTAGGACTTATCAAGAGAGGAAAAGAAGACTAGGGAAATGATTGAAGAAACATCTGCAGGAATTGTATTATTTCGAAAAGAAGGTACAGGGAATTTATTTTTGCTTTTACATTATCCTTCAGGTCATTGGGACTTTGTAAAGGGGAAAATGGAAAAAGGCGAATCAATTAAAGAAACAGCAATTAGAGAAACACAAGAAGAGACTGGAATCACAGATATTGTTTTCTTAGAAAACTTTGAAGAATGGATTGAGTATAATTTTCAGTATCAGGGAGAATTAGTTCATAAAAAAGTTGTATTTTTCTTAGCTGAAACAAAAGAAACAGATGTCAAGATTTCACATGAACATCTTGATTATACATGGATGGATTACAATACTGCAATGGAAAAAACTACATTTGATAATGCAAAGACAGTTTTAACAAAAGCACAGATGTTACTTTCCAAAACTCTGTAGTTGTAATTCTTTTGCAACATCTACAGGGTTTTTAGCATTCAAAATTGTTCTTCCAACAATCAAGTAATTAGTCCCAGAGGAAATTACTTCATTTGCGTTTCCACCTTGGGTCCCTACACCAGGGGAGAAAATACTCAAATTTTTTCCTGCTTTTTTAGAACAAAATTGAATAATTTTTGGAAAAGTAGCTCCTACAACAATCCCATCAACCTTTGAAGTAAGTGCCCAATCTAAAAACAGTTGGTACAATTGTTGCTTTTTACCCATTTTGATTTCCATATCGTATGATAATTTGGCCTCAGGTGCACTCATGTGACATAATGTAATTACCCCTTTTCCATTTTTGTGAGCAGATTTTACAAGATTCTTTAGACTGTCAAGACCCATTATTGGATTTGCAATTACTGCGTCAAATCCCAAAGCCCATAAATTCTCAGATGTTACTCTATTGGTATTTCCAATATCATTAAGTTTGATATCTGCAATTGTTTGTAATCCATACTTGTGAGCTGTTTTGTTTATGTTTAGAATTTCTTTTCCACTCAAAGGTAAAAGTAAGTGGAAATTTAGTTTAATCCCGCAAAGAAATGGATGTAGTTGTTTGATATTTTGAATAGTTTTTGATTCTAAATTTTTTACAGAGGGATCATAATCATTGGCAAGAATGACTTTGCCATTAGTTTTTGAAATCTGTGAAAGTCTAGTTTTGAAGGTGGCCATAATCTACTAGTGGATGAGTGTCTTTTAATTTTATTATTTTGATATAAGAAAAACCATGTTCAGAAGGATTTTCTACGAAAGTAGGTTGAGAGCTGTTTGAAGTTGTAAATTTCAAAAAGGGTTTTTGTGGATCAGAATCCAAGACAACATGACAAAAATAAGATGTTCCTTCATCATTGAAATTCATAAAGACACCAATTAGCCATTTGTTATTATGTGGGAACAGGAACAACGGGAACGGAATTTCTTCAAAGCCCCAAGTGAGCTTTGCAAGACTAGACATATCTTCAAGTTGGATTGGTTGATATCTATCTAAAGTACCATTTCCAGGTTGGAGTGTTTTAGGGAGAGATTTTATTCTAACAATTGGAGAATATAGCTTGCTAGCGTCAGAAGTTGTGTCTACAATTTCAGATTCTTCTTTTCCTCCTTTTAGACCATAGCAAAGATAATGACCATTATTTTCTAGATGAGTGTAATAGACAATGGGTTTTTCTTTTAAAACATCCATTTGTACGGATAGAATTTTTTTTCCATTATAATCGTGTAAAAATGAAACGCGTGGAGCACGTTCTAATGCACAGACGAGCCTAGTAAATTCTAAAGTTGAATGAACTTGAATGTAGCGTGGTAATTTATCAGTAGTTTGTAACTTGTCCACAGGGATTACAAGTAGATTAACAAATTAAACTTATCCAAAAAAAAGGAGCCTAGATTCTTCTATCAACAACATCGTTGACAGCTGGACCAGTTCCAATAATTGTAACAGGCGTGTTTAATTCTTTTTCAATATTTGTGATGAATGCTTTTGCATCATCAGATAGTTCATCGTAAGAAGTTTTTCCCGCACAATCTGTAAAGATCACATCTAGTTTGGTGATTGCAATTTGTGTTGCGCTATTAAGCATGATTGCACGCCTAGCTAAATCAAAATCAAAATCTGCGGCTCTTCTTTGACGACCAGTAACAGTACCAAATTCAGACCAGCCTTTTTTTTCTGCATCCTCAAGAGAAAGTTCTTTGTCAAGAGGTCCAGTTCCAACACGTGTAACATAGGATTTGAAAACAACAATTACTTCATTCACTTTGGTAGGACCAAGACCAATATCAGCACAAATTCCAGACGCAGTGACATCTTTTGAGGTTACAAATGGATATGTTCCATGCCACAATGAAAGAAATGTGCCTTGGGTTCCTTCTACTAAGACATTTTCATTTGCGTCAAGTGCAGAATTTACCTCTAATGAGACATCAGTGATTAATGAAGATAAAGAATCAAAATCTTTTGCAAGTTTTAAAACTCTCATTGCACGATCAGCATTTGCAGGACCTGTGCCTGAGCCCGTGCTTCCAATTTTTTCTTTTAATTCACCTTTTGAATCTCTGTTTAGATGAATTTCTTCAATAATTCCACAATGTTTGTCAATAAATGCACGACCCGTAACATCAAAATCTTGAATTTCCTTGTTGAGAACATCAGGGTTGATCACAACACCAGGTCCAATCATTACTTTAGCATTTTCATTTAAAAATCCACTAGGAAGCATTCTTACTTTGTACACTTTATCTCCATCTCTAATTGTATGTCCAGCATTTGGACCAGCGCCACCACGCACAATAATTTTTGGGTTATCTTTGATTGCCAAATATGAGATTATCTTTCCTTTGCCCTCATCACCAAAAAATCCTCCAACAACAACAGTAGATGTCATGTTGTTCAGCTTCTATTTCGTTTATTTAAGCTAAAGTATTTTCACATGATTTTATATTCAACAGTGATTCGTTTAGATCGATGGTTGGCGAAAACTTTGCAGGAAATATAATTATCAATTTGGCTAATTTGCCGGATTTTCTAAGAAATCCAATTTTAAAAAAGAGGATGATAGAATTCTTTTCATTATCAGAACCTGAAAAAATGGAAGTTATTAACAACGCATTAGAAGCAGGACCTACAATTCCTTTTCCTAACTTTTCAAAACTTTTCAAAACATGGCTTAAAATTTTAACATTATTAACAGAAGAACAAAGAGAAGGACTTTTTTCAGCTTATATCACCGAAGTTGCACGATCACCACAAAAACTAATCACTTTCAACATTGATGGAATATTAGAGATATTTTTGACATTGGAAGAAAACGAGAGAGACATACTTTCCAACACCATTAAAAAAATAATCAGCGATTTGGATGAAAATTCCAAAAAACGAATTATGTTAGTTATTCCAGAAAATGCTAAAAAACATTTGAAATTTTAGGCATTTGTAGGTTCATCAGGCTTACGATTATCTTCATTAGTATAATCAATCACTTCCCCTTCTGAAGACAAAACACCTACAAAGATTTTTTCATGTTTTTTTAATAATTTTCTGTGATCTAACATAGACATGTCTAATTTCATCTCATTCATGACCATAATTTGATACTCTTTCCATTCAGCCCAGCATTTGTTACATGTTGGGTACTTTGCAGCGACAACTCCTAATTCTTCGCTATCAGGAATAGAATTTTTGCATTTGGTACAAGTGCGACTCATGAAAATTATGAATACTAAACTCCTTTTATCTTTTTTTGAATGTAAAGAAAAAAGGAATAAAAAATTATTTGTTTTAGATTCAACTCCACGGGGATTCACCTACCAAATTGGGGATGAAAATGGACACAGAATTACGTGTTATTCTTTTAATTTACTCTCTTTGAAAACATCAGAGCCATACCAACAATATCTGAAATAGTCAAGACACCACTCATGAAACATTGGATCCTCTGAATAAAACATCTCACTAATATCAGCCTCCCCATCAACTGTTGGAAACATTATGCATGCCTCTTTCTCATTCATTACAAGTACTGTTTGAACATTTTTTGCCATTTTTCTTTGAATTAATCCGTCATCTATCAATTTATCAAATCCCAATTTCTTGAGAAGGGTTTTTCTTCCTTTTGGAACTACTGCAGATTCAGAAAAAACATAATCAAACTTTACACCTTTTTTGACTTTCTTTATCAGAGGCTCTATCAAGTCTAAAGGAACTTCTGACAATATTTCATAGATGTAATCATCAGAATTTTTGTAAACATTTTTCCACTGTTCCATTATTTTAGAAAAACCCTTAACATGTTGACTTGCTGCTAATTGTCCACAACGCATTTTGAATTTATGTGGAATTTCTCCAAAATTATGTTCTTCAAAATATGTCCTATTTTGTGTAAGAAAAACTAATGATGGCACTTGAGTACATACTGTCTGTCCAAATGTCGTTAACGTGTACTTTCCATCAGTTTTCTTTTCAATTAAACCGCTTTCTTCCAATCGTGTGAAATTTCTATGTACTTCTTGCTTTGTTGCATCAATCTCTTTTGCTAATGCAGTTGGAGTAGAAGTTTTTTCTAATAACTTGAATAGAATTTGCATTCTTTGAGGACTAGCTAAATCAAGTACATAATTTGCAGTCTCATCAAATAGATCGGTCAATGATGACACTACTCAATACAGGATAAAAATGATTACAGATTTTATTCTATAACTTTGATGAGTTCTTTGAGTTTCCTTCTTGATTTTGGAGGTTTTTTCTTGTCTGGATAGCCAATGCAAAGAATTGATGAAGGTCTCAAATCAGTGCCCAGAATTTTCTTAACTTTGTCCTCATCAAACATTCCAATCCATATTGTACTCAACCCTACACCCGAGGCTGCCAATAGCGAAAATGCGGCTGCAATTGTAGCATCTTGTAATGAGAATTTCTCTAATATCTCTGGAGGGAATTTCAGTTTAACTCTAGAAGGCTCCATACAAAATACCAAAACTATTGGTGCATTGACATAAGGTTGCTTGTTTGCAGCCTCTACAAGGGCTTCTTTGGTTTTTTCATTTTTAATTAAAAATACTTGGAATCCTTGAAAGTTTCCTGCAGTGGGAGCAACATCAGCTGCTGATAGAATTTTGTCAACTTTCCAATCCTCAACTTTAGTTTTAAGAAATTTTCTAGTTGAACGTCTAGTTGAAAATACTCTGAATAAATCCGTAGGAGAAAGATCTTGTCTGATTTTTTCAGGTTCTGAAGACAATATGGCTTCAATGAGGGATTGTTTTGGATTTTTTGTAGTAACATCTTCTGATATTTTATCATCATCTCGAATCCAAACAGAAGGATAGAATTCTTTTGAACCAATGTAAACATATTGTGGTTCATGTGGAACTTTGGCAAATTCTAAAACTTGTTCTTGTATTTCACTAGTTTTTGCCTCAAGCAACCTATGATTTGTTAATGTGAATTGTGTGACATCAGAATTAACTCTGATAAAGCTAGATTGATCTTCTAATTCAACTTCTCCAGTAGAATTTTTTTTTAAAATTTCAACTAGTTTTTCTAATTCATTCTTGTTGAGAATAATAACATCTATATCGTCCTCATCAACTCCTTTCCAAACAAGTCTACACCCTTCTTTTGATGTGTATGATGCTTCTACTGTTTGAAATTGCATTATAGTCATATCAATAATCATAAAAAATAAGGTTTGTTGCTAGCCAAAGATTCCACTAGCAACAGAGTATGCTCCAATACCCACTCCAATCACTACACCGATTCCCATGCAGAGAAGGTCAAATTTTACGACCTTTTTGAAAGGGGCATGAACCATTTTATCCCAGTTTGAGATTTGTTGTGATTTCATGATTATAGTTAGTAATAGTAGTAGATAGAATCTGGTAAAACTAGTAGATTACAAGTAAGCTATACAGCTGACCAAGGCATATGGTCAATTTTGACGTATCTGTATCATGAGAATTTTAATTATGATCAAATTACTTTTTTAATGATTTTTTTGTTTTATGAGCTGCCTTTGTTCCCATTTTTAACACCTTTAACTTCTTAACCAAACTTACTGCTACTTTTAAAAATTTGAATGCAGAGAATATTGGAATCAAAGCCAACATTACAATATCAATCCAATATTTTTTTACAAATTTTTTTGGATCATTGACTTTTCTGTATTTTATTACCAAATCAGATACTAGTAGTACAATTAATGGCCATATCAGAATGTCAAAAAAGAGTTTCCATTCTTTTGGTAAGTTGATTAGAGGTTCTGCAAGACCTATTACTTTGTATTCAAATGAAATTATGCCAATAAAGAACCACAATACAACTACCATTGTTGCAATGTCTAAGATCTTTGAGATATTCAATTCGGTTTCATGTTTAGGTTATCGTAACAGTTCCCTGCATCCAAGGATGTAAGGTACAGAAATAATCCAATTCTCCTGGTTTTTCAAACTGATAGGACCATGTTTTTCCTGCTTGTATGAACCCTGAATCAAATGAATTTTCCTTGTCAGTTACAGTGTGTATAACAAAATCTTGGTTTGTCCATGTAACAGTTGTTCCTGATTCAATTTCTATTGCAAGAGGATCATAGGATTCTATAATGTCAGGACTCCATGAGTCCTTTACAATGTCTACTTTGTCTGTCTTTACTTTAGGAACATCACTAACTTTGGTTTCTCCCAAGTTATCATATGAAATTAGTTGTGGTTGCTCCAATGATCTTATCAAATCTTCTTGCCACTCTATCATGGAGTAACTTCCTTTGTTGTTACTTGGTGTTTGAATCTCAGATAATGATGATGCATCTTCTAACACCTCAATTATTGCCATGGAGCCACGTTCTTCCTGAATTCCATGAACATGGAACAAATATTTTCCTGGAGTATCCCATGTTGCCTCTATAATTGCAGTATCACCGTTTCCAATCAGATGAGTTTGTGCATAGTATGGCTCGTTCCATAAAATTCCAGAAGGATATACTTTCATTATTGTACTATGCACATGGAAAGGAGATTGCAATACACCTCCAACTCCCATTACATAGAATCTGGTTAATTCTCCAGAAACCACTTGAATTGGGTTATCCATGTACTGATTTGCATATCCGTTTACTGGATAAAATTCTGTAAAGTATTCTAATGCATTATTTGGATCAAACTCACTTAGAGTGAAAAAGTATTCTCGTGCAGGCTCCATTGGACGTATTGCAGGATCAATTATCATTGCACCAAACATTCCCATTCTCACATGTTCAGATGTTGGAAATGCATGACAGTGATACATGAACATGCCAGCTTCCTGTGCAACAA
The DNA here is from genome assembly GCF_029882185.1 of Candidatus Nitrosopumilus sp. Lineage (GTDB taxonomy): Archaea > Thermoproteota > Nitrososphaeria > Nitrososphaerales > Nitrosopumilaceae > Nitrosopumilus. The sequence continues at coordinate 50,183 of NZ_JAOULD010000004.1, forward strand.
AATGATACGTGTATTCCTCACCAGGCATTATCTGTGGAAAAACACCGTCATTTGTGGAATCATGAGTTCCATGAAAATGGATTGTGTGTGCATAAGGAGTTTCATTTACAAATTTGACAGTAACGTCATCTCCTTCTGAAAATCTCAAAGTTGGTGCAGGAACTGTTCCATTATACGTCCAGACTTTAGCTTGGACACCAGGTGACACTTCGATTTCAGCATCTCGAGCAATTAACGTATATGATAATGTCTTAGGATTAGGATTTGTGAATTTTGGATAAATCTCAGATGAGTCGGCAATGGTTGTTTGGATTTCTGGTGATTGAATAAATACAACAAATGCAATACCGAATCCAATGATTACTCCCACTGCTACAAACATTGTTGTGTTTTGTTTCATCCTATTTTTCTCCTATAACACCAATGATAGTACCACTATAGAAACAGCTGTAATGATATAGAATCCATAAAATGTCTTTTTGTGGCGAGGCATGGCAAGTTTTACTTTTTGTTTTAGTGCTAAATTCATGATATTATATCCATTAGTGTAAAGCGAGAACATTGTGAAAAAAACTCACAATGGCTTTCGTGTCTAGGAAAATATTGTTCTCGCATGAGATAGATACGACACTTGGGATGATAAACCATAGTCAGCTAATCAGCTTACCAAAGAATGAGTCCTTAGAGACTTGAACCTTTCTTGGGCATAGTTTATGATTTTCAATCAATATTACCAACTAGTACCAAGTTACGATACACCCTACTCTGAAAATCTGAAAACAGCTAATGTTAGTCAACCTTTTGAATGTAAAACAATAATAATTATCATAAATCTATATTGGCATGAGGATAAAATGCCCAAAATGTAAAGAGAATGCAGAGTTAGCAATGGACTATTCAGTTGTAAAATGCGGCTCTTGTGATTTGGATATGAGTTATGGAGAATATGTAAAATTTGTGGCCCATAATGAATCAAAATATTCAGACATCTTAGGAGACTATGCAAGCAGTACAGAAGGTCATACTTCAGGGTCATTAGATGAATGGGATTAACAAAATAGTGTAATCATTCATCAGATTAAAATAATTAGTTGAACAGATTTCTATTCATCATTGGAATTTTTGTTAGAAAATATTCTTAATTTGGTAGGATTTTTGGTTGGACTTGCTATAGGAATAATGTCATATATTGGATTTAGGAATACAGGAAGTCCAACACTATTTCGATTAACGATTGCATTTTTTTCAATTAGTTTAGGATTTTTTGTTATTTGGACTGGATATATGATTGAAGATTTTGTAACAAAAACAGGAAATATTGAAAGATGGATTCAGACTTTAGGAATTGCAATACAAACTATAGGATATTTTTTCATTGCATTTTCACATAGCATAAAATCATTTTTTCCAAAATCTAGTTATTTTAGATCCGTGGGAATATTTCCTTTATTCTTAGTATCTTCTGTTCAGTTAGAACATATTTTCAGATCCGTTTCATTTATCTTATTGGCATACGGTGCCATTGAAACAATGTTATCATATTTGGAAAATAGGAATAAAGGAGCAATTTCAGTTTCAATAGGATTAGGATTTTTAGCATTGGGTGAATTTTTGGGATGGTATTCATTTGTATTTCCAGAATCAATTCTATATCCTGCATCAATGATAATCAAAATAGGTGGATTGATAGCACTATTCATCCCAGTAAGCAAAGTGCCTTTGACCAAGATAAAATTTGATGAAGATTTTGGAAAATAATAATCTAGGCTCAAAATTTGGAGAATTTGTGAATTTGTCAAATTCTTTTATCTTTTTAGTATATTGGAAAATATCAACCCTCTCTCATAGAAATTAAAATAATTATTCATAGAAAGATGGCAGAATATAGAACACATATTAAAATTATTGGGGATATTTTAGCAACAACTAGAGATGATTTGCAAGATGAGGATGGAGCATCAGTAACTTATCTAATTAGAAAAGCAAACATTTCACATTCCAGAATTTCATCAATATTGAAAACCTTAGTATCACAAGGTCTTTTAGAAAAAGTAGATAATCAAGGATCAAATAAATACAAGATAAGTGAAAATGGAAGAGAATTCTTACAAGCATATTATGCATTTACAAACTTTGCAGACAGTTTTGGATTAAGCATCTAATCAGACATTTCATCAGATTCTTCAAAATTATCATCAAAATCATCTTCAAAATCAGTATCTTCATAATCAGCAGAGGACATATCTTTCAAGTAAAATCACAAACTGTTAAAAACGTATTCAAAAGTAAATGATAATTAAAGAAAAAAAATTAGAGAACATATTGAAAGTTAATTGTGATAAAGAAGGAATCAAAGTAGCTTCTAAGATAATCAACAATGGTGGAATTGTGATATTTCCTACGGATACCGTTTATGGGATAGGTTGTGATCCATACAATAAGGCATCTGTAGAAAAAATATACAAAATAAAATCTCGAAATATTTCAAAATCCCTTCCAGTTTTAACATATTCAAAAGAAACAGCCAAGAAAATTGTTCAATTTGATGAATTTGCAGAAAAAATTGTCGATAAATTTTGGCCAGGACCACTAACAATAATTTTGAAAATTACAGATAAAAAAATTAAAGAATCATTAAACTTGAAAGATAAAATTGCAATTAGAGTTCCTAATAATAAATGCATATTGGAATTATTGCAAAAATGTAATTTTCTTGTTGGAACTAGTGCAAATGTTTCAGGAGATTCATCATATACAAATCCAGAAGAGGGTTTGCAGAATTTAGAAGGATATGATGTGTTTGTAGATGGAGGAGTAATTTCAGGAAAAGGGGAATCAACAATTATTGAAATTGAAAATAATGAAATCAAAATTATCCGGGAAGGTTCTTTAAGCAAAGAAGAAATTTTACATGTATGAATCTGATTATTACATGTCCTAGGCATCTTGAACCAGAAACAGAGGAAGAATTAAGAGAAATTTTAGAAGAATTTGGAGATTCAGATGTAAAGATCTCAATCACAGACATGTCAGGAATCTTGACAGCAGAGACACATCTTGATCCCATAGAAGTTGTAAGAAAAATCAAAGATATGCTTCTTGATGAGCCATGGAGTATTAGATACTGTAAAAGAATCATACCAATACAGAAAGTGATTGAATCAAAAATTGATCAAATAGAAAATAGCACATCAGAATTATCTAATCAAATTTTAGAAAATGAAACATATAGAATATCAATTGAGAAACGAAATTCAGATTTATCAAGTAAAGAAATAATTACAAAAATTGCAGATAAAATAAAAAATAAAGTATCTCTTGAATTTCCTGATAAAGTGATATTAATAGAAATTTTAGGGAATAAAACAGGTATTTCCATACTAAAAAAATCAGATATTCTAAGTACAGAAAAAACTAAACGAAGTATGTCAGAATAATACTGCTGCTTTCTCTACTAAAATATCAGATAGAGGATTTTTTGAATAAATTGAATCAATGTGTTTTTTTGTTATTTTGAAATGTTTTTTGAGATAACCATCATTATTTTTTGAGAATAAATTTACAGAAATAGGGAACAGATCACGATATAATGAATCTAGTGTTTTTTTATTTCCAATAGCAATCAAAATAAAATTAGATTTCGGTTTAATTCCAACATTTTTTATTGCATCAGAAATTTGTGTAGTTAAAGCAAATCGCATAAGAATATCAGTTTCAATTTTATTAGAAAGTAGAATATTATTTTTTTCAGACTCAATAGACAATGAAATTATTTTTTTGAAATGATATGAATTTAAAATATAATTACTAGATACAGCTTGAAATAGAAGCTTAGGATATTTCTCTCTGAGTGAATCAATGAATTTTACATCAATTGATTTTTGTCCTTTAATTTCCATGGCCTGTATTTGTTTTTTAGAGAATTCAAAAGTAAATTTTTTTGATGCTCCACCATGGATAATTGGGATTATGCTAACGACATCATTATCTTTAATTTTTGTTAATTTTCCATCCATTGCAGAAGAATCAGCACCATTAATTGCAATTAACACGTTATCAGTATCAAGTTTAGGAGCACTTTCTGGTTTTAATTCAGGTAGTAAATTGATCAATTCTTGAATAGTGATATCAGATTTATCAATTTTTAGATGTTCTGTAGAAAAAGATTTTTTTGCACCACCTACAAATTTTACAGTAAACATATCTATCTAATTTAAAATATAGAAATAATATTTAATTTATTATTCAGTTGTTTCTTTATCAGTCTCAGAAGAAATTTCATCAACAGTTGATTCAACATTCTCAGATGTTTCTACTGTTTCTTCAATTTCAGCATTTACAGAGATTTCTATTTCAGAAGGTTCTGCGACTTGTTGTTCGATTTTTGAATCTGCAATACGTGCTTGTTTAGCTTTTTCTTCACGAATTTCTTTTTTAATATATTTTGTAATATATCCTGCAATTTCATTTTTCAAGCCTTTTGAGCGGACAATAGAGATTTGATCTAATGCTTTTTTGTTTCCAGCAAAATCTTCACCAAATCTAGATTTGTGTCCATTTAGAACCTCATATGAAAGTCGTTTTATTCTATCCACTAAGCGTCAAAAGACAGGGGGGTATTTTATACCTATATTCCAAGAAATGAATTTGAATTTTTTTCAAGTAAGGAGGTCATTTCGTCAAAGGATTTACCTAGAACTTTTGAAGCACAGAAAATTACACTTGGAATAAAGCTAATTTGCCCAGATTTCATTTCAAAACATTTTGAAAACCTCACAGGGCCATCCGTTTCAACAAGGATTTGAGATTCATCAGTTTTTGATAACAATGCTTGTTTATCATTCGCATAAATCATCACAGGCCCATAGGATACAAAAAAACCCATATCCATAGCTCTTTGAAGTTGTTTTTTACTTCCATCAAACCAATGTAACAATGCATGTTTTGTATCATATGAGGTCATCACTTGAAAAACATCATCTAGACTTTTTCTAGAATGAATTGAAACAGGTTTGTTGAATTTTTCAGCATAAGACAATAATGTTTCAAATATTTGATTTTGTTTTTTGGCATCATCATTTTGATTTACGTATGTTGGATCTAACCCAATTTCGCCTATCCCGTATATACAATCATGCTTGCTTTCAATTAGATTTGAAATATTTTCAATTCCTTCATTTGCACATTCTGGGTGAATTCCAATAAAAGGCAATACTAGATTACTTTTTTCTGCAAGATCCAAAGTTTGTAAGGAATTCTTGTAATCCATAGATACACAACAGGCTTTGATTTTCAAATATTCCATTTGTTTTAAGGTAAATTCCATATCAGAAACATAAGCAGGATCAGATAAATGAATATGAGAATCAAAATACCAAGTCATTTCTTTATCAATTATTGAAATAGTCTGTATAAATCGATTCCTTAGTGATATTTTTTCACTCATTATCTTTTTTCGGAAAAAACCAAAACAAATTCATGAAATCATCAGAATTAGGATTATCTGCAATGTATAGAATTCTCAAGAAAGCAGGAGCAGAAAGAGTCAGTGATGAATCAGCAGATGAATTAAGAAGAGTCATAGAAGAAATAGCAGACAGTATTGCTAAAAGTGCAGTCGAAATGGCCTCTCATGCTAGTAGAAAGACGGTAAAAGGTGAGGATGTAAAATTGGCTTCAAAGTCATTTAGTAAATTCTAATCTAAAGAGTTTAATTATTCACTTTGTGTTTTTTAAAACGGTACTCTGGCAGAACGGTTATGCGTGAGCCTGCAAAGCTTATACAAGGGGGTTCGACTCCCTCGGGTACCTTATTCTACTATAACTTGACCTTTCATCCAAGGATGAAGAGTGCAAAAATAATCAAATGTCCCAACATCATCAAATGTTAGAGTGTAGGATTCAAAAGGATCCATGTGTCCACTATCAAATAATTCTGTAGGCTCACCATAAAAACCCGAAGTCACACTGTGAAATGCTGAATCTTGATTTACCCATGTAACTTGTTTTCCTGAATCAATTACAATTACAGAAGGAATGTAACATCTATCAATTTCTTCACATCCGGGGCGGGACACTTTTGTAGGCATTATAATATCGCCTTTGACAACCAATTTTTGTTCTTCAGAATTTGTTTCAACGGTAGTATTAGAGAGAATCAATCCAATTATTACAAGAATAATTACTACAATGGTTCCAATTATTGACAATATTTTTAGCAAATCACATTACATCCTTAACGTAGTTATTACATAATTACCAAATTCTCTAAATATATAGGATATTAGAAGACATGAATGTCTCAAAACGGAAATGGATTACTAGAATACATACCAGGTTCACATACATTACTAGTTCAGAAAAACTCTAGTCAACCTTTAGAAGGATTTACAGAAAATATTCAAGAAAGTATACAAGAGTATGCTGAAAATTCTAAGAGTGAAGTAGAGAAAGGAAATAATTTTCTTCAATGGGTTTTGACAAGAGTTTTTGAGGCTACAGAGGATGATGCTGCAGATGCAATTGTGGATGGAGCAAATGACCTAGGGATTGACGCATATCTTCCAGTGGATTTTTCAGATAATACGATTAGATTATTTCAATCAAAATATGGCACATCACATTCGCTAGAAGCAATAGCAAAATTCAAAGAAGATGCTAAGAGATTACTTGCAAAAGATGTAGTTAAAATGAGACCAGAGCTTGCTCAGTTGGTTACAAAAATAAAAGAAAAAAAGCTCAAAATAAAATGCTGCTATGTAACAGATCAAGAAGTAGATTATCAAGATGAAATAGTAGAGATTATTGATCAAAAAGTAATAATTCAAAAATTATGGGATAGAATAAAAAAACCCGCAGAAGGTAAAAAATCATCAATAAAATTAGAAAGAATGTTAAGGCATGAAAATACAATTTTAGGGATTTTAAAGCTACGTGAACTTACTGAATTTGTAAGCAAGAATAGAGATTATGTTTTTGAATCAAATATCAGACAATGGATGCAATTTAAGACTACAGTGAACAAAGGATTAAGAGAAACATTACAAAGTAATCCAGGCAAATTTTTCTTTTACAATAACGGAATTACTATTGTAGTTAGTGACTTTTCAGAGTTGGGGGAAAACATAATCGAGCTTCACGCACCACAAATTGTAAATGGTGCACAAACATCAAATTCCATTCTTGATCACTCTAAGAGAACAAAGAATATGGATGGTTCAATGACAGTAACAATAATCAAAGCTGATGATGAACAAGAGCAAAACAATATCACGAAATATAGAAATTCACAAAATTCGGTTAGAGGAAAAGACTTAGTTTCATTAATGGATTTTCATAAATCAATAAAGTCTCAATTAAAAAATTGCGGTTATTTTTATGAGATTCAAGCAGGTTCGTTTGATACAAAAACTAAATCAAAACAATCTGAATATGAAGGAGATTCAATATACAACAATTATCTTCCAGATAACCACAAGAAAGTAATCGTTGCCAAAGATGCAATACAGTCACTAGTTGCAGGAATTGAACAAAGACCAACTGAAGCATATAGTTCGCCAGCTCAGTTTCTTCCAAGAGGAAGTAAATATGATGATGTTTTCAATGACAATCTAAAAGACGATTACAGAATTTTGTTATACCCATATCTTGTAAAAGAATTTGCAAAAAGATCACTGAAATATGGGAAACAAGGAGGCCATAAAACAAAAAGATATGCAACATTGTTTTTTGTTGCAGTTTATTTCAGAATCCTTCATAAAAAAATTCTTGAATCAAAGGGAGATTTTAAAGGAGACATAAGGAAATTGGAGCCGATATTTCGCAGTTTCAAACTTAATTCCAGAATTTTGAAGATAGCAGACGTGGTGGTGACTAAATTTCTTGAAGATACAGTTGTTGATGACGAAATAGAATTAGCAAACACCAAGCATAATTTTTTCTCTCAGCATGTTTGGAATGATTCAATGCTTAGAGTAATCGATAAGAAAATCAGACAAGAAGAGGATGAAATTTTAGCATTGAAAAAACTTGCAAACAATTTATTTTAATTTCAAAGGTAGTAGTCCAACCAAGTAAAAATCTTGCAGGAGGTTTACATTGGCCAGACTGCCTACCTAAATTCAGTATAAACCAGTAATATTTAACATAATTTTTCTAATGACTATTTGTTCTAGAATGTTTTTTATATTGATTAAAAAGAGCTAAAGCACTTTGGGTAAAAAAGAAAAATGTGTAATTTGTAGTGAAATTGTAGGATTTCATTTTAAGGGAATGGAGGAATGGGGAATAGAGGGTACATTATGTGGCAAATGTTATTCAAAAAAAATTGATAAGCATTATCCCGGAGATCATGTCAGAGTAAACAAGCATTTAGATTGATTTTATTTTGTTTTTGAAAATTTATTTACACTAATACAATTCCAAACAAGAGGATCACTTTTTAGATCTTTTTCTTCCAGAAATTTAATGTCAGTTATTGTTTTTTTCTTTTTTAATAAATTAACCTGAAAACTGGAGAACTTTTTGCAAGAACATTTGTTAAAAAGACAAACATCATCATCACCTTCATCGTGATCTTGAGCTTCATGACTACATTGACATACTGCATCTTTCTTTACATCGTCAAGAGACTTTTTTGCATATACTCCTAATCTTAGATATGCTTCTCCACCGTGACCTTTTTTGAATCGTTCATAATTTTCAGACTTTGGTAATTCTTTGAAAAAGGCCAAGTTTGTATCAGGTTTTTGAGAGTCTGCACCCATGATGAACCAATAGTTCTTACTGATCTCTAAAAAGCGAATTTTGATTGATGGATCTACCCATGAATGAATAGTATCGTGCCAAATGGAAGATGCCTCTTTTCTTTCAGTAAACAGCGGAACCACATTCATTCTTAGATCATAATACCGATAAGCAACACCTACAAAATCATCAAACCAAGGGATAGATGATTGTGAAGACATTGGACAAAAATTAGGTCAGAGCTTATTTATCTGATCTGAATTAATGGTAATACGCTTATATCAGAGTTTGAGAATTAGTTACATATGACTTCCTATAGAACCAGTATGCAAATTGTCGCAGATTTACTAACTGTCACTCAACAGTCTGGCCAAGAAGGCATCAAAACGACCTCACTTCTTACAAAGGCAAATTTATCACATTCAAGATTATCAAAATTCTTAGAAAACTTGACAGGTGCAGGTCTTATCAACAAAATAGAATTCGATGGTAAGAATACCTTTGTTATCACTTCAAAAGGTAGACAATACTTAGACTCTTACGTGAACTTTTCGAGTATTGCTGAATCATTTGGTTTGGAACTTTAAGATTATTTTCTAGATCTTCGTTTTGCATTAGCTGCTTGTTTTTCTTTTCTTTCTTTGTAAGAGCTATAAAATACAATTACGATTATTCCTACAATTGCAGTCCACATTAGAGGAAACAAAGGAAGATCCCGAAGTTCGCCAGTAGATGGTTCAAAAAATGCTATTGGAATTGTTACAACCATAAAAATCAAAATTACTAGCAGATATTTGTCCACAAAACAATTGTTTTACAAAACCATATATCTTTTTGATTTATGAAGATGAACAGATAGAAAAATGGCCAAACTGTTAGAGATGTTAGGGATAGTTCTTGTAGCAATTATGTCATTAGGATTCATGGGATTACTCCAACCAACTATTAATGCAGGATTGTCACCATTATTCTGGGGCTGTGCAGGTGTAACATTGATGATAATCATTTACAGAAAAATGAAAAACAAACAAGAGGAAAAAGAAAATTAGAATTTGTTAGTGTTTGATCAATTATCAATCAACCGACAGATCTATAAAGGACAATTTCAGGTAAATTGTGAGGGGAACATATGACAGATCAAATAAAACAATGGTGGGAAGGTTTAGGAAAAGAACTAGAGACAGATATTGAAACCTTCAATGAATCAAACTAACAGTTATCTAGCAATTTTTAAAAATTTTACAGAGCCTTGAACGGGGTACGAACCCGCGACCTAACGCTTACGAGGCGTTCGCTCTACCAGGCTGAGCTACCAAGGCACGTTTGGATAAATCCATCAGAGTTAATAAAAAGCCTTTCCGAAATAAACTATGAAAAAAACAATTTCTGGAATTAGAGGAATTTTTGGAGAGGATCTTAACCTAAAAGATGTACTAGAATTTTGCAACAATTTTTCATCATTAATTGAATCTAAGAAATGCGTTATTGGAAAAGATACAAGGCCATCAGGTCAAATGATAAAAGAAACTGCAAGTGCAGTGTTATTAAAAAATGGAATAGATATTTTTGATTTACAGACAGCGCCAACACCAGTAATTTTTCGAGAATCAAGAAATTATGGTGCAGGGATAGTGATCTCTTCATCACACAATCCATTGGAATGGAATGGCATGAAATTCATCATTGATGGAAGGGGAATTAATGAACAAGAACTTCCTAAAATAATTGAGCATCAAGATATTGTAAAAACAAAGATAGGAATCGAGACTGAAATATCAACATCCTATATCGAAGATGCAAAAAAAATCATAGGAAATATAGAAAATAATCCAGAAATAGTTGTTGATATTGGAGGTGGAGCAGCCAAGGGATTCGCTCCAGAATTGCTAAAAGAAATAGGTTGTAGTGTTGAAATACTTAACGAAGACCTTTCTGGATGTACCAGAGGTCCTGATCCAACATCAGATAATTTATCAGACTTGATTTCCTCAAGTAACAAAAAAGATATTGGATTTGCGTTTGATTTGGATGGAGATCGATTAGTTGTTGTAAGAAATGGTGAAAAACAAACACCAGATGTTACACTTGGTTTAGGGGTGGCAAAATCATTAGAGTTAGGTTACAAAAAGTTTGTTCTAAGTATTGATACAAGTGTATCAGTTGAAAAATTTATCAAAGAAAAAGGAGGAACCGTTCAAAGATCAAAAGTGGGGGAGGCAAATGTAATAGATCTGATGTTGAAAAATAATGCACAAGCTGGAGGGGAAGGAAGTAGTGGAGGTTTTATTTTACCAGAATTCAATTATTGTAGAGAAGGAATTCTAACTAGTGGTTTGATTGCATCGATGTTAGGAACTACAGAATTTAATGAAGTTTTGAATTACATGGAAAGTTATCACCAAATAAGAGACAAAACAAAAATTAATTCAGATTTTCATGACAAGGTAATTAATGAAATAAAATCAAAATTTTCTAAAGAATATTCGGAAATAATTTCATTAGATGGAATCAAAGGAATTATTGATGAAGATAGTTGGGTGTTAATCAGAAAATCAAATACAGAAGACATCATTAGAGTTTCAGCAGAATCAAATAATGTAGAAAAATGTAGAAAAATCGTCAAGGATGCAATTGAATTAGTGAATCAAAGTTATGAAAAAATTAGATGAATCTGAAATAATCAAAATTTTTCAGAAAGGATTTGGTAAGAAAGACAGTGAATCAGAGGATGTAGAGATTTTTCATCTAGGCAAAAACAAAATTGTTGCAAAAACAGATACTCTAGTAGAAAGCACAGACATCCCATCTAAAATGAAATTGTCAGATGCTTCAAGAAAAAGTGTTGTAGCATGTGTAAGTGATTTTGCTGCAAAGGGAGTCAAACCCAGATATGGAATGATTTCAATTAATCTGCCAAAGACAATTTCACACTCAAAAATTAATGCAATTGTTTCAGGTTTTAAAAAAGCATGTAGAGAATTTGATATTTCTATTATTGGTGGAGACACAAATGGAGGAAAAGAAATTGTGTTAAACGTATGTCTTTTTGGAACAACAGATAAAATTGTCACTAGAAAGGGTTCAAAGAAAGGAGATCTGATATTTGTAACAGGACCGTTTGGATATACATCTGCAGGGTTAGCCATGTTGCTTGGTAAGAAAAAAGGAAAAAGAGTTTTTATCAAAAAAGCTATTGAATCAGTAATAAAGCCAAATCCAAAACTCAGTTTTGGAATAAAAAATAAAAAATATTTTTCATCATCAATGGATTCAAGTGATGGATTATCTACAACATTAAATGAAATGTCAAATCAAAGCAAAAATAAATTCATCATAAATAAAATTCCATTCTCGAAAGATTTGGAAGATCATGCAAAATCTTACAAATCGAATTTGTATAACATGGTGTTCAACGGAGGAGAGGAATACGAATTTGTATTCACTGCATCCCCTAAATATAAAAAAATTATTGAAAGAAATGCCACAATCTTAAAAACAAAAATTATAGAAATTGGTCATGTTACTTCAGGAAAAGAAGTTTATATTGAAAAAAACAATAAATTGACTCGCCTAAAAGATGCAGGTTGGAAGCATTTTTGAAAATTATTCACCAGAAGAAAAATCTCTTTCGACATTATTTACAATACTAAAAATTGATTCTGCAGATAATTTGTCAACACATTGCGTAATCCATAATTCGTCTAGATACATCAAGCGTTTAAAATTATCAACAGGGAGTTCATCAGGATTTGAATCAGGATACATTGAATGAATTCTATATCCTTCATTGGCAATTTGTTGGCAGTCTTTTTCTAAAGGAGAAAGGCCAGAATCGGCGATCGGTGTCAAAAATTCAATTGCTACTGAGCCCACTAGAGCAGTTACAATTACAATACCAATTGCCAAGAATAGAATTGAAGCCATTTAATGCAAAAAGAGGAGGTGTTGTATATGAAGTCATTATTTTACAGCCAAGTGGCTCAAAATAAGGCAAGTTTTGAAAATCAATGTATTTTAAACCCTTTAAGGCGTGAATATTCATTGTCAGAAATCGAAGCTGAGGTAGAAGTTGAGGAAACTGAAGCAGTAGTTGAGGAAGAATCACAAACTATTGAAGAATCAAAGCCTCGACCAGAAGCAAAGAAAGAAGAAGAACCTGAAAAATGGGGAATTGCCCATATATACAGTAGTTATAATAATACAATTATTCACATGACCGACCTTACAGGTGGTGAAACAGTTTCCATCAGTTCTGGTGGAATTCATGTTAATGCAGATAGATACGAATCATCACCATTTGCTGCAATGAAAGCTGCAAATGCAGTAATCGAATCTGCAAAAACTAAAGGATTTACAGGATTCCATATCAGAGTTCGTGCTGTTGGTGGAGTCGGTTCCAGAGTACCTGGTCCAGGTGCACAAGCTGCAATTAGAGCATTAGCAAGAGGCGGATTCAAAATTGGAAGAATTGATGATGTAACACCTATTCCTCATGATACCACCAGAAAGAAAGGTGGAAAAAGAGGAAGAAGAGTCTAGTCAGATATTTTTATTTTAACTTCACAGCCTTTAGAAATAAAATAATCTGCAATAAATTTTGCAAATTTTTCTGCTTGATCATTTGCTTGATATTTTATTATCATGTCAGAAAATTTTTCTTCTATACCATTTCGTAAATTTGGTTTAAAAGCCATTTTAAAAAATGTCCACCCAAACTTTGATGAAGGTTCGCTTAGAGCATATCCGTTGTAATCACCTACAAGAGTTTCCATATGAGACATTGCTTTTTTAATTAAAAACAAATCATCGTCATAATTTTTTGTTCGTATTTCTAAAACAAGATCCATTACTCATCACCATCATTAGATGGTTGATTACTAAGTTTATCACTTAAAGATACAAACTTTCCATCCTGTTCGATATTGATTTTTGTTGCCATCCTTACATTCAGTCCAACTGATCTAAACAATGTCAGTAGTTTTCCTCCATCAATACTTTCATTAATTTCACCAGTTTTTATCAATTCAGATAATTTTTCTACAATCATTTTAGTTTCATTTGGAAATTGAGATTCGGCATTTTCTAAAACTTCTAAACCTCTAAACCCAAGTATTTTGATTAAAGAATCTCGAGGACTTTCAGAGACTGTTTTTTTCTGTGGTTCTGAATTAGATGAAACTTCTTTTTTTGTAGAAATGTTTTTCTGCATTTCAGCAAGTCGTTTTGCCTTTAATCTTTCAAGTTCAGAATCTTCTTCGCTCAACCTTTTATCACACCAATAGGCACTAATTTTGCAACTTTTGTGGCAATACCCAGATTATGAGATACATTGACTACAGCATCAACATCTTTGTAAGCTTGAGGAGTTTCTTCCACAACTCCATCTCGGGTTAATGCTTTGATAAATATGCCCTTCTCATTGAGGGATTTTTTTACATCATTCTCAGAATAATTCTTTCTAGCTTTAGATCTGGACATGGTTCTGCCTGCACCGTGAGCAGTAGAACCAAAACTCAAATTCATGGAATTTGGCTGTCCAAGTAGAATCCAGCTTGCTGTTCCCATAGAACCTGGAACCAATACAGGCTGGCCTAAATCTCGATATTTTGATGGGATTTCATTACGATTTGCAGGAAATGCTCGTGTTGCTCCCTTTCTGTGAACAACTAGATTACGATCTTTTCCATCAACTTTGTGTTTTTCTACTTTGGCAATATTATGTGCAACATCATAAACTAATTTCATATCAAGATCAGATTCAGATTGATTAAACACACGTTGAAATGAATTTCTAGTCCAGTGAGTCAGCATTTGTCTATTACTCCATGCAAAATTTAATGCTGAAAACATTGCTTTTCTATAAGATTCTCCTTCTTCAGAATTATTTGGAACACATGCAAGTTCTCGATCTGGTAAAGCAATATTGTATTTTTCCATTGCTTGTTCAGATACTCTAAGATAATCACTACATACTTGATGACCAAATCCTCTAGAACCACAATGAATTAAAGTTGTAATGGTTCCTACTTCAATCCCCATTCTCTTTGCTGCTTCCTCGTCATGTATCTCTGTAACTTTTTGTACTTCAAGAAAATGATTTCCAGAACCTAAACTGCCAAGTTGTGGAGCCCCTCTTTTTCTTGCTTTATCAGAAACTTTGTTTGGATCAGCGTTTTGAATCTGTCCATTTTCTTCACAAACATCAGCATCATGAGATGAGCCATAACCATGATCAATTGCCCAATTGACTCCTTTTACTAAAACTTCATCTAGTTCTGAATGAGTTAATTTTACGGCACCTTTAGATCCAACACCAGATGGAATAGAGCTAAAAAGATCAGTGACGAGTTCTTTTAGTTTTGAACGGACTAGATCTTCTGTTAAATTTGAACGAAGTAATCTAACTCCACAGTTAATATCATATCCTACACCGCCAGGACTAATCATTCCTTCTTCTGCATCCATAGCTGCCACTCCACCAACAGGAAAACCATAACCTTCGTGTCCATCAGGTAAAACAACACTATGACCAACTATACCAGGAATAGAAGCCACATTTCGTGCCTGCATGATTGTTCTATCAGACAACATTTTTTGCATCAATGCTTCATCAGCATAAATCCTCACAGGAACTTTCATTCCAAGGTTTGAATCAGCATCAATTTGATACTGATTTTCTCCAATTTTTCTTGGTTCAGCCGAAGACATGAGTATCGGTAAAAATTCCTTTCAATCCAATTTAAATCATCAGAAGAATCATGAAATAAAACAAAAAGTTTTCATAAAAAAGATAGTTACCAAATATGAAATTGATGATCTAATTTATCTATGATTAGACTGTTTCATTATTTGTGGTAAGAAAACAATTAACAGAAGAAGAAATTGAAAAACAAAAAGAAGAACAGAAAATAAGAGCAAAAGCTTCTCGCGCTGCTAGAAGAAGTGGAAAAAGCATGAAAACTGAAGGTAAAGTAAGTAAATCATCAGCAAAAACAAAAGAAGCCAGATCATCTAAAAAAATTGCAGCAGTTAAGAAACAAACTAGAAGTTAAATGCAATATTTTAGCAGATGAATTTTTAATTTATTTATTCATAATCAGATTCTAACGCATTAGAGTTCGTTTGTACATTTTTCTACTCATAAAAATAATGAATATGCCTATTCCAATTTCAACTAGTGCAATCAATAATGTTGCAGAGAAAACATCATCATCACCGTCGTCAATACATTATCTGAGCTATTTGTCAATTCTTGAATTTCACTTCCGGTGTATTCAAATCCAAATGAATTCATTCCAATAATTGTGTCAATGTATGACATTGTTGTTGTATCTATAGGTCCAAGATCTACAAGCATTGGAATTCCAGCACTTCCAATTCCACCTAGACTGCTCATGACACCGGTCATTAGTAAATAAGATACGGAAGAAACAAAAATTATTGCAAAGGCAATCAAGAAAATTCCAAAGAACAAAGGGAAAAGGCAAACTATTTTTGTTTTAGTTTGGTAAGATTTTTCTTTTTTAAATTTCAACGTTTTTGATTTGCTTTTTTTTGGTTTGTCTTTAACACTAGTATTTTTAACATCTGTTGTTTCTTTGACATCTGTTGTTTCTTCTATAATCTCAGGAATCACATGTCTACTTTTCTTCCAATTGCATTGAGAACAATAGCTAAGATCATCTGAAAGAGGAGCCTTGCATCTTTGACATTGTTGAGTTCTCATAATACCAATCTCAAAATTATCTTACATCAATGCCAGTATGTAATATTGTTTAATTACTGATAGTTGAGACTAAATATGAAAAATTGCTCTCAAAATTGGAGTATTCAAATTTTCTGTCTTTTGGACAGACAAAATTTCATTTCTAATTTAATCAGATTATTTCGCAATAAGCACAGGTTTTTTGGATTTATGAAGTACATAGTTCGATGTACTTCCTAAGAAAAATTCTTTTGCTGCACCCATACCTCTAGAACCAATTACGATCAGATCAAAGTTTTGTTTATCTGCAATTTCAACAATTCTCTTTCCATCATCTCCATAGGAAACTCTATCAAAGAACAAAATTCCTTTTTGTGCAGCTTTTGTCTTTGCTTTTTTCATAATTTTTTGTGCATGCCCCAACAAAATTTTCTCTAAGGGAGTAATAGGATCATTTGTTTTAGGTTTTACAATTCCTGCCACATAAAGACCAGTGATGGCAGCATTTGATTCTCTTGCCATTTGAATTGCAACATCTAATCCCCTAAAGGAGTTAGAAGAACCATCTAAAGGTACGAGTATTTTTTTAATTTGAAGCGCCATAATATATCCTACCAGTTGTTTAATTTAAAGCCGATTGATGTTATCTTTGATGATTTTCAGTTTTGATATTCTAGAAGACTATAAAATATAGAATCAGTCATAATAAATCAGTAAAATGACAGATGCAAAAACAATCACTATTGGTGATGTGATGACAAAATCGGTGATTTCTGTTGATGCAACATTAACGATAAATGAAACTGCAAAGATGATGGAAGACGGAAAAGTCGGCGCAGTAATTGTGATGGAAAACAACATACCAGTAGGAATTGTCACAGATAGAGACTTTTCAATAAAAGTGGCAGCCCATGCATATCAAATTACGGAACCTGTAAAACAAATCATGTCATCTCCACTATTCTCAATCAACTCAGATGAACCAGTAAGAGATGCAGCAGATTTGATGCATGAAAGAAAAATAAGAAAATTACCAGTCATCGATAATGGAAAAGTAGTAGGAATAATCACTGCAACGGATATTGTTAACCTGTTAGCAGTATCTGTAGAAGAAGATATGAGAGACATGTATTTTCACTCTGTGGCAAAAATTTATACAAATTATAGTCCATATAATTAGAAATCATGGTATTACCAATTCTTGTTCTAGTAGCAATCCCCGTATTTCTTGGAATTGTCTATATGCCACCATTTGATATGCCTGTAGAAGAAGAACCAAAAGAAATTCCAGATGCTCCTGATGTAAGTATTTTATATTATATTTTAATGGTGATTTGGACATTGTATCTGATTAAAATTCTTCTTCAAGTGAAAAGAAAAACTTTCAAGGTAACACAAAGGTATTGAAATGAATACTGCACCCTATTGGAGAAAGAAAGTTTGCTCAGATTGTAAACGTATGAAATGTCAAAAAGGCTGTCTTTGTGATTGTCATGAACTAAGAGACCGAGTAGATTAAGTTCAGATTTGATGAGTAGATTTATTTTCGATGTATAAAGACCAAAAATATTGGCAATTCTACCTATTGATAACGGTCGTTACGGCACAAAAGAAATGATGGATATTTTCAGTGAACAAAAGAAAGTAGATTATCAATTAGAAATTGAAGGAGCTGCAGCCATCTCCCAAAGTGAAATAGGAATGATATCAAAAAGTATTGGAAAAGAAATCCACAGAGCTGCAACATCTGGAAAAATTACTGCAAAAAGAATCAAGCAGTTAGAAGCAAAAAGTGATCATGACACTGCAGCATTGGTAGAATCACTTAGTGAAAAATGTAGTAAAAATGCAAGACCTTGGATTCATTATGGTCTTACAAGTAATGATTTAGTAGATACCAGTAATTCAATGCAAATGAGGGATGCATTACAGATCATTGAGCCCAAAGTTGCAAAGATAGCATCAATCCTTGCAAGCAAAGCAGTAAAGCATGCAAAAATCCCAGCAGTTGGCAGAACACATGGTCAGCATGCAAGTATCATTTCATTTGGATTAAAGTTTGCAAATTGGGCTGCAGAAATGGCAAAACATGTAGAACGAATTGAAGAGATTAAGAAAAGAATTTTGATTTGCAAGACATTAGGTGTTGTTGGTACAGGCTCACTCATGGGTGCAAGATCACTTGAAGTACAAAAAAGAGCTGCAAAGCGATTAAAACTATTTCCAGCAGAGGTAACAACACAAGTTGTACCTAGAGAGAGATACGCTGAATATGTATTTGAATTGGCATTAATTGGTGCAACCTTAGAAAAAATTGCCATAGAGATTAGGAATTTGCAAAGAACCGAAATTGGTGAAGTTGCAGAACAATTCAAAAAAGGTCAGATGGGAAGTAGTGCAGTCCCAGTAAAAAGAAATCCAATTAAGAGCGAACGAGTATCATCATTATCTAAACTTGTAAGGAGTCAAGTTGCAGTTGCATTTGAAAATATTCCATTGTGGCATGAACGAGATCTTTCAAATTCAGCCAATGAAAGATTTGTAATTCCAACTGTGTCCATTCTAGTTGATGAGATGCTAGAAACTATGACTAGAATTATTTCTAATTTGATGGTAAATGAAAAAAGAATTGTAGATAATCTTTACATCACAAAGGGACAAATCTTTGCAGAGTTTGTTTTAGAAGCATTAATCAAAAAAGGTATTCCAAGATTTGTTGCATATAGAGACGTTCAAAGAGTTGCATTTGAAGCAAATGATAAGGGAATATTTTACAAGGATGCTATCAAAAATGATAAAGCATTCTCCTCAAAACTAACAGAGAAAGAAATCGATGCAATTTTCTCACCAGAAAAACACCTTGGTGCGTCACCTGTAATTATTAGTAATGTAGAGAAATCAGTAAAGAAAACAGTTCAGAAATTCATCTAGTTTTTAGCAAAGCCTTGTGAATTTTAGAGCCATACTGTAATGCTTTTTTCCGTTTTGTGCAAGAGAGTTCAGGGACACCTATTTCGCTGGCTAATTTTCGAATAATGTGTTTGCGATATAGATCCTCAGAGTCATGAATTTTTTCAGACATTGGAACCGTTTTTGCATACTCGATGAATTTTGGTGACAGAAGGGGCTGAAGAATTTTTACACCGAATTCAGATGTAATTAGATTGACTGCCTTCATCATTTTAAGTTCGTTATCTAATTTGGCAAGCATTAATTCATTGATTTGAGACTCTCCTCCAGAGAATGCTTCTCTGTATGCATTATATCCACAAAACAATTCATCAATCCCATTTGCAGTTATTACTGTGTCTAGATCTAAAGAGTTTGCAAGTTTTGAGACGTAATGAAATGCAATACAATTCTCATTCCAAGACAAATTATCAGTTTTTATTTTTTGGTTGATTTTCAAAGAAACATTTGGAAAAGTATCTGGATCAATTTCTAGAACATGATGTTGATATTTTAGAAATTCATTAACATGTTTTGCAAACAAGATATCATGGGATTCAGAAAAACCGATTGTTAATAATGTCACATCAAATCCCATGTCTGAACAAATTTTTGAAATTAATGTACTGTCAACTCCTCCGGAAAAAGCAATTCCTATTTTATTTACTTTGACAGTTTCAGAAATAGAGTTTTTGATATGTTCAAATAGTTTTTTGTTCATTTCGTTCATATCTACATCTCATATCCCACAAAGGGTAATGAATCAATCTTTTAATTTAACATTAAATGTAATACAACATAATGTGTTTATCACAACTAGACATCAAGGAAGAGCTAAAAAACCTTCCAGGATGGAATCTCATTAATGAAAAACTACACAAAGAATTTGAATTTGATAGTTTTAATCAAGCATTTGGCTTTATGACCAGAGCAGCGATGGAGATAGAAAAAATGAATCATCATCCAGAGTGGTTTAATGTGTATAATAGAATCATAGTAGAATTGACAACTCATGATGCAGGAGGAATTACAAAAAATGATATCAATCTGGCCAAAATTTTAAATTCTTTAGCATAGAAATGTTGAAGAATTTCAGGCTCGTCCATTACAGAATTTATATTATATCTATAGTCAGATGACTTCACATGGCTACAAGTCCTATAATTTTAGATTCAGATTTTAGATATATCGATAAAAAGGGAAATTTACTTAAAACTAGAACAGAGCTAACAGTAGCACAGATGCTCACATTCCTCGAACAAGATTATGAATACAATCACAAAGTCACACTAAAGAATGGAATTGATGTGAGAGTTGATTTCAAAACAGAAAAAGGATTGATCGAAGTAATTGACACAGATGAAGATATTGAAAAATACAAGCAGATCAAAGAAGACTTTCCTGAAAATAAGATAATGGCCATAGGGCATGCAAAATATGTTGCACAGATTAAAGAATTACAGGATATTGTATTTTATGATAAAACACCACAAACAGGTTCCATATTTCTAGAAGATGCTTCATTCTCATTTGATTATGCGCATATACTTCCATTAGTCGAAAAATGCTCCATCTTACATGGACATACATCTTCTGTAATGGTAGAATTGGTGGGACAAATGAAAGATAATCTTCTTTTAGATTTTGGTGAGGCTAAAAAAATTATCAAAGAAGTCGTAAATGTATTTGATCATAAATTTTTCATTAATAGAAAATATTTACAAAAAGAAGATGATTCACATTATCATATTCAATTTGAAGGGCCTAAAGGAATGTTTGATTTACAAGTTCCTAAAAATACCACATATCTACTAGAAGGAGAAGCTACAGTTGAAAATCTTTCAAGTGAAATTATCAAATTACTAGTACCAAAAATGCCATCAAATGTTGAAGCAGTAGGTGTTTACATCTATGAGGGTTATAACAAAGGATCTCATATTATTTCAAACATTGAAAGATAATTAAGAAATGGAACCCAAAATCTCAGAAAAAGCATGGAATCCAGAATTAGAGAAGAAAATTCTTCGTCAATGGGAAGAAGAAAAAATTTATGATTTTACACCTCAAGAAGATAACTATACAATAGATACACCTCCTCCATATCCTTCAGGCAGACCATGGCACATTGGTGCAGCAGCCCATTACTCACAAATTGACATGATTGCACGTACTGCAAGAATGGCAGGGAAAAACGTCTATTTTCCAATAGGAATCGATAGAAACGGACTTCCAGTAGAGCTATACACTGAGAAAAAACACAAAATCAGAATGAGGGAAACAGAAAGGGGAGAATTTCTAAATCTGTGCAGAGAAGCGCTAGACGATTTGGAGGCAGAAATGATTCTAATTATGAAGAGTCTGGGAATCAGTGGAGATTTTGCACACTATTACAGAACAGATTCAAAAGAATATAGAGCACTTACACAATCAACATTTATCGAATTATGGAAAAAGGGACAAGTCTATCTAGCAAATAGACCAAATAATTACGATTGGGTGTCAGGTACAACAATTGCTGATGCAGAAATCATGTATGAAGACTTGGCTACAAAACTAGTGTATATGAAATTCAGAATCAAAGATACAGACAAAGAGATCATCATTGCAAGTACAAGGCCAGAGTTACTTTGTGCATGTAGAACAATCATTGTAAATCCAGATGATGAAAGATATTCAGAATATATCGGGAATAAGATAATTGTTCCAATCACTAATGCAGAAGTAGAATTAAGAACACATCATTCTGCTCAACAAGAGTTTGGGTCAGGTGCTGTTATGGTATGTAGTTATGGTGATCAAAATGATGTAGCATTATTTAGAGAATTGGAATTAGAAGAGATTGTTGCAATTGGATTAGATGGAAGAATGACTGAAGTTGCAGGAGAATATGCAGGACTAAAACCAAAACAAGCTAGAACAAAAATCATAGAAGATTTAGAGACGGGAGGATTATTAGATAAAGTTGAAGATATTGTTCACAGAACACCAGTATCAGAGAGAAGTAAAACTCCAATTGAAATCATTCCAATGGAGGAATATTATCTAAAACAAAAAGATGCAGTTGAGAAAATCAAAAAACTAGGTCAAGAAATTACATTTCATCCATCAATGCACAAGCAAATTCTTATGAATTGGCTTGAATCTATCAATATCGACTGGCCAATATCCAGAAGAAGATACTATGGTACTGAGATTCCCATATGGTACTGCAAAGACTGCTCAGAACCCCATGTTCCAGAGCCTGGAAAATACTACAGACCTTGGGAGGAAAAATGTCCAATCAGTAATTGCACTAAATGCAATTCCACTGAATTTGTAGGAGAGGAAAGAACTTTTGATACATGGATGGATTCCAGTGTATCTCCACTTTTCATTAGTAAATTCAACAGAGATGATGAATTTTTCAACAAAGTATACCCTGCATCAATTAGACCTCAAGCAAAAGACATTGTTAGAACATGGTTATACTATACACTTCTTAGATGTGAGCAACTAACTGGAGAAAAACCATGGTCTGAAGCTTGGATAATGGGATATGGTCTTGATGAAAAAGGAATGAAAATGAGTAAGAGTAAAGGTAATGCAATAGATCCTTTACCTGTAATTGAAAAATTAGGTGCAGACACTTTTAGGTTTTGGAGTGCTAGTGAAATCAATCACGGATATGATTTCAGATGTAACGAGCAAAAAATTGAATCAACAAAAAAATTCCTCAGTAAATTATGGAATGTGTCAAGATTTTTGTCGAGTTTTCCAGTAATTGAATCAGGAAAACTTTCAGCATCTGATGAATGGATTTTAGCAGAATTAGACAAATTAGTCAAAGAATGCAAAAAAGGATATGATGTATACAACTTTTTCATTCCAGCAATTGCAATTAGAGAATTTACATGGAATGTATTTGCTGCTCATTATATTGAAATGGTTAAAGCACGTGCATATGGAATTGAATTTTCTGATGAAGAAAGAGATGGTGCAATTTTTACACTTCATAAAACATTGTCAACAATTTTGAAATTATTAGCACCAATCGCTCCATTTATCACAGAACATCTTTGGAAAGAATTGTATTCAAAAGACAGTATTCACAAAGAAAAACAAGTCATCCCAGAAAATAAAGAAGATAAGAGTAACATCACAAAAGAGATTTCAGAATTTAATTCCAAAGTATGGAATGAGAAAAAATCTCATAACCTCTCATTGAAAGATTCAATCAAAATAGACATTCCAGAAAGTTTATCAGAATTCAAAAAAGATTTGAAATCTATGCATAATTTAGAATAAATTATTCATAAATTAATAGATGTGATTATTCAAACCCAGGGAGATTCATCCATCATTTCGAGGTTAGAAATGGACGCATTTAGACATGAGAGAGAAATTATATGTATGTGGAAATTTGATTAAAATCAATAATAGACATTTGATTCGAGTATTTTAGATAAAATTATGAAATTTTACGCATAACAATAAAATCGTACTTTTTATAATCTAATTTTATCATAGGTAAATGAATTGAAAATCATAATAAAAAACGGAGAATCGATCAAAGTATACCGTGATGCGAGTGACGTATCTGTTTTTCCAAAAAGCAGACTAGTTAGAACATTTAATGAAGATGGTTCTTTGATAGACGAATTCAAACTTGTCGATAAAAAAATCACGTTAGATGATGATCTTGATAAGGATCAAACTGAAATTGTCGTAACTTTATATGTTAGAAAATAAGAATCCAGTAAGATCATATTTTGGTTTAGAAGAATTCAGTCACCATTTTAGGAATAAACTGTAAAGATGTAGAAATTAGATGAAAATCATAAATTAACAATCCAAGTATCTTTTACTCCTCCACCTGAAGAGTTGTTTGTAATTCTGCCATGTCGTGCATATCTTGATAATCCTCCAGCTGGAACCATAGGACCTTCTTTTGTATAATATGAGAAAACTCTAAGATCAACATAAGAATCACGCATAATTAATGGACTAAAAGACTCTCTAGTTACAGTAGTGGAAAAATCCAGGGTTTCCTGTAAAAGATAATCATCAGGTTTTTCAGTAATCTCTTTTTTGATTTTTTCAATCAATGGACCTCGTTTTGATTTTGGATGATCACGAGGTATTACAGTTCCCATACCTCCATATCCGCCCCTTTCTTTTACAACAAGGTTTTCAATATTTAAAATTGCATTTTCTAATTCTTCTGGAATTGTAGGATTGTATGATTTTGGTTGTTCTAAAATTGGGTCTTCAGACAGATAGTGTCTTATTAGTTCTGGAACGTATGAATATACTAGTTTATCATCTGCAACCCCAGTTCCAGGAGAGTTTACCAATGCAACCTTTCCATCAAGATATGCCTTTGTTAATCCCGGAACAAACTCATCTATATCTTCTACACGTCTATAAATTACGTCTACTTGTATTTCTCCTTCTCCTGGAACTCTTACAGCAATATGTCCAGACTTTGTTACATAAAGATCTCCAGCTTCTACTAAAGGAATATTCATTAGTTTTGAGAGATACATATGTTCAAAATATGCAGAGCCGGATGGACCATCTGTAAGCAACACCATAAAGGGGTTTTTGACCCATGATGAATCTTTCATTGTCTCAAGCAAAGATTTCCATGGTTTGAATGGTTCAATCTTGTATCCTTTTTTTAGAGCATTAAGATAACGATCACTCATTTCACGAATCTTTAGAGGATATGTTACTCCACTTGGAACCCTAAGATTATCTTCAATGACATAAAATGTCACTCCATTGTAAAGAAGATCAGCACCATAAACTTGAATAAAGATATCATTTTTTGGCAAATGCCCAATTAACTCGGGATTAAAATATTCAGAGCCAAAAATCAGATCATCTGGGATGATGGTTTTTTGCTCAGTGTAGACGTCTTTTAAAAACAAATTGAGTGCATTTGCTCTCTGTTTTATGCCATCTTCTATAATCTGAAATTTCTTTCTGTCGATAATTCTCGGTACAAAATCCATTGGAACTGCATTATATTCATTTGGGTTGACATTGTATGTGAATCCCTCTAAATAGGCAGTTAAATCTGCAGACATTGCCTTTTCTCGTAATCGGAGTAATTTGGGATTTTGAATGTTTTTGAAAAATTGTCTATATTCTTCTCTGATAATTAAACTACTATCTACTGCTTCATTGAAACTATTTGTTTTTGAGAAATCTAGTGCTTTTGATGGTAGAGAATCTACATGCATTATAATCACTGTTGTTGATGACGAGTTTGTTGTCGCATTTTTTCTTCTGAAATTTTTGGTGGGGCAATCTCTTCATTAATCACTCGTCCAAAATTATTAATTGCAGCAATAATGTCATTTGCGTGTTTTATTACCTCATCAATTTCATTTAATCGAGGTCGTTCTTCAACTGCAATTACCAAAATATTTGATTCTCTAACCAGTCTTTCAATTCCTAAACCAATTGCATTAGTTCTCATATGTCGTACAGAATAAAGTATGCTTGATGGAATATCTCCATGTAGAATATCCTCAATAAACTTTTCATGTTTAGTAAATTCAATTCCAAGACTATCTGCAAGAGCCATTAATGGTTCTTCACTCTTTAATTGTTTAAGAGAATATAGAGAACTAAGCAATGCTCGAGAAACACTATCTACTCGTTCTACATATCTTCCTAACCAATATACCTTGTAAAGATTGCTTGGAAGAATCAAATTTTTTTTGTTAATATGACTCAAGATGCTTTTATTATTTTTTGCACTATTAAAACTGTCATATAATATGACTTTATTTTTGAATAATTGTTGGAATCACATTTAACTGTGTTAAACTATGTGAACTGTCAGATTCAAAATAACCTGTAATTGGTGCAACATCATTGTAATCTCTACCATGTCCGTATTTTACGTAATAGTACTCCAAATCAAAGACCCTATTATGAGTAGGATCCGATGGCACCCACCCGACGCCGGGCCAATATGCTTCCACCCATGCATGAGTTGCTCCAGGTGTGTCAACTAAAACACCGCTAACGTATCGTGCTGGAATTCCTAAAGAACGTAAAAATCCAATTAAAATGTGAGATTTGTCTTGACATACACCTTTACCTGAAGCAAGAGATTCACGTGCTTTGGTGTCTACTGATGTAGATGTGGGAGCATATTCTATTTTTGTTGTAACCCATTCAGTAAGAGTAATCAGTGCTTCACGGATGGTTTTTACATGTTCCAAAATGTTAGGAGCTCTTAATCTAATTAATTCTGGATTAATCAGAGTTGAAGGATTGAGATACATACGAATATCAGAAGAGAAAAGTGATTTGTCCAAGGGTAATGGCAAATCAGATACTTCATTAATTGATACTTTGTATGGATTTGTCTCGACTGTAGATATGACTTTGAAATAGGTTTCAAGGTGGGTTTCAGTTATTTTGACTCGAGCATTTTTGTTTCCAAATCTATCTTTATAGTAAATAATTTTTCCATCTGGTTTTATAGACACTTTTTCATCCATTGGTTTTTGCCAAAATTCTGTTGAAGGAAAAACTCGTAAAATATTATCATTTACAGTTACTTGATTATCATAGGAATACATTACATCATATTCTATTGAAACGAGCATAGCCACTAACACCCATCTACGTATTTAAACTAGGAATTCATTAGAAAGCAGTTTTGCTTATAAAAAATTCAATTCTTTTGCAGGAAGTATTATTGTAAACATGATCAATTTTACATGCAAAAAATGCGGAGTAAGGCTTAGTGGACAAATTATTTGTCATAGGACACTAAAATGTTGGGATAAAATAAAACCATCAAGAAAAAATAGACTATGATTTCATGTTCATACAAGAGATTAAATATCAAATAGAGGAATTATGGTAATGCCTCTACTAACTGAACGCCGTCCAGAGAATATCAGTTCTGACGACATATGTCCAGTTTGTAATAGACCAAAAAAAATACATACGATTACAGAAATTCAAGCATGTTCTAAAAAATTAAGAGATATTGAAAAATCTGGAAGATAGTATACGTAGAGTATTTTAAATCCACAAATGCTTAAATTTAATTTTTAGTATCTT
>NZ_JAOULD010000067.1 GCF_029882185.1 Candidatus Nitrosopumilus sp.
TTGCAATGGTAGGGAGTAATTTTTCTTTATTTTGAGCTCCTCCGACAGTCACTAGTGCAGATCCTTTATCAGGCAAATTATACCCAACTGAAGTCAATCCTTTAGACAATGCATCATAGAAGCTATTTCCAAAACATGCAGCCTCACCAGTAGATTGCATTTCAACACCTAATGCAATATCTGCACCTTCTAACTGCATAAAAGAAAATTGTGGAACTTTAATCCCATAATTAGGGATTTTTTGCCATTTATTTTCAGGAATACTAGGTAGAGGTTTGTTTAAAATTGCCTTTGCAGCAAGAGAGATGAGGTTTGTTTTTACTAATTTAGAAACAAACGGCATAGAACGTGAAGCACGTATGTTTAGCTCTATCACATATACATGATCATTATGAACCAAAAATTGCAGATTAAACGGCCCTTTGATGTTAAATGTCAAGGCAATCTTTTTTGTGTATTCATTTATTGTTTCAATAATTTTATTACTTAAACGCCATGGAGGAATTACCATCATTGCATCTCCAGAATGCACACCTGCACTATCAATATGTTCAACAATTGCTCCTATTACAACTTCTTTTCCATTACTAATTCCATCTACATCTACTTCAAGCGAATTTAACATGAATTTTGAAATTACAACAGGATGATCAGGAGATACATCTGTTGCTTCTTTGACATATGTTTTCAGTTCTTCTTGGGACCAAACAACTTTCATTGCAGCTCCAGACAAAACATATGAGGGTCTAACAATTACAGGGAACTCAACTTCTTGAGCAAAAGATTTTGCTTCATTAAGATTAGTAAAAGCTTGCCATCGAGGTTGCTGAATATGTAATTTGTCAAGTTCTGCACTGAATTTTGAACGATCTTCTGCCCTATCAACATCATGTGCACTAGTACCTAGAATATTCACACCGTGTTGAGCAAGGCCAAGAGTCAAGTTATTTGCAGTTTGCCCACCAACACATGTGATTATTCCTTTAGGGTTTTCAAAGTCGACAATATCCAAAATTCTTTCTTCAGTGAGTTCTTCAAAATACAATCTCGTACAAATATCATAATCAGTTGAAACAGTTTCAGGATTACAATTAACTACTGAGATATTTTTCTCCCCATTTTCTTGTAGGCCCCAAACCATATTCACAGTGCCCCAATCAAATTCAACACTACTGCCTATTCTGTATGGGCCGGCTCCAAGCACAATAGTGCCTTTTTCATCTGAAGAGATCACTACATCATTAGAATGTCCACCATATGTAAAATACAGATAGTTAGTTACTGCAGGCCATTCAGCAGCTAGCGTGTCAATCTGTTTAACAGAAGGGATTACGCCTAATTTCTTTCTTAAATCACGGATTTCATCAGGAGTCTTGTCTTTAGCACGGGCAATTTGCTTGTCAGAAAATCCAGTTTTTTTAGCCTCCCAAAGAAGAGATTCATCAAGTTCAGATTTCTTGAGTTTTTCTTCAACATTGACAATATGTTTTATTTTTTCTATGAACCAAGGATCAACAGTAGATAGTTTGTAAATTCGTTCAACAGAAATTCCCATCTTTAATGCAATAGCAACATGATAGAGAATTCGATCATCATGATGAGATAGATTGTATTCAATATCTTCTTCAGTATATTTTTGTCCGTTAGTACGATTCAAAACCAATCCATCATTTCCAATATCCAACATTCGAATTGCTTTTTGGAATGATTCCTCAAATGTTCTTCCAACTGCCATGACCTCTCCAACAGATTTCATCGTAGGTCCGAGTCGCCTGTTTACTAATTCGAATTTGTCAAAATCCCATCTAGGATGTTTACATACAATATAATCAAGCGAAGGTTCAAAACAAGCTGTAGTATTTTTTGTGATTCTATTAACTAATTCTGATAAATTATAGCCCAATCCAATTTTTGAAGACATGTACGCCAAAGGATATCCTGTGGCTTTACTTGCCAATGCAGATGAACGTGATAGCCTAGGATTGATTTCAATTGCAACATATTTATCGGAATCAGGAGCAAGTGCATATTGAATATTACATTCACCTACAATTCCAACATGTTTTGTAGCACGTAATGCTGCAGAACGTAACATATGATATTCATGATTGTCTATTGTTTGGGATGGAGCAACTACAATGTTGTCACCAGTGTGTGCTTTCATTGAGAGGACATTTTCCATGTTACAGACAATTACATTATTTCCATCATAATCTTGCATCACCTCATATTCAATTTGTTTCCAATGACCAATGTATTCTTCAACTAGGACTTGTTTGACCAGACTAGCTTTGAGACCACGCTCTACAATTTCATGCAATTCAATCTCATTATATGCAACGCCACCGCCTCTTCCACCCAGAGTATATGCAACTCTAATAATTACAGGATAGGATAGTTCTTCAGCTGCCCTTTTAGCATCTTCAAAATTATTAACAGTCTTACTTTTCAGCACAGGAACGC
Source organism: Candidatus Nitrosopumilus sp. (assembly GCF_029882185.1). Classification (GTDB taxonomy): domain Archaea; phylum Thermoproteota; class Nitrososphaeria; order Nitrososphaerales; family Nitrosopumilaceae; genus Nitrosopumilus. Next base: position 2,464 of record NZ_JAOULD010000067.1, read on the forward strand.
CTGCTTCACCCATAGAATCTTTGAAAAGTTGCCTATCCTCGGTTTTCTGAATGCCTTTAATTTGAGTCCCAAGTACATTTACACCATATTTTTTGAGAATTCCAGCCTCATCAAGATTAACCCCACAATTCAGGGCAGTTTGCCCTCCATATGCCAACATAATTCCATCAGGTCTTTCTTTTTCGATAATAGATTCAACATATTCAGCGTTTACAGGAAGTAAATACACTTGATCTGCAAATCTAGTATCAGTTTGGATAGTTGCAATGTTTGGGTTGATTAGAACGCTGTTTATTCCATCTTCACGAATTGCTTTAAGACATTGACTTCCAGAATAATCAAATTCACCTGCTTCACCAATTTTGATAGCCCCGCTTCCAAGTACCAAAATTTTTTTTAATGATTCATTTTTAGGCATTTTTATTTCTCCATTAGTTGTTTTAATTCTTCAAAAACAAACTTACAATCAAAAGGACCAGGTGCAGCTTCAGGATGGAATTGTACTGCGATGCAGTTTTGTTTTTTGTGTTTAATTCCTTCGACGGTTTTATCATCAGCATTTGTAAACCACAATTTAAAATCAGATTTTTCAATAGATTCAGGAGTAATACCGTATCCATGATTTTGACTTGTTACATATACTTGGTTATTTTCAAGATTAATACAGGATTTGTTTTGTCCTCGATGTCCGTATTTTAATTTGTAAGTTTCAGTGTTTCCTGCAATACCAATTATTTGTGCACCCAAGCAAATACCTAGTGTAGGTACGTTATTTGCAATTAATTTTTTGGCAGTGTCAATCGTATCAGGACATTTTTGTGGATCACCAGGACCACTGCTTAGAACAACGCCATCAGGGTTATACGACATAATTTTTTCATATGGAGTATTCCATGGAACCAGTATTGCTTTGTAACCCAGTTCTAAAACATTTCTTAAAATTGCATTTTTTGCACCAGTATCAACTACAACCACAGATTTTTCATCATTGCCAAAGATTTGTTCTTCTTTTGTAGATACCGCATCCATGAATTGTTCAGAATCATAATGTTTTGCAGAAACAAGTTGTTTTCTTATAGATTCAACATCAATTTCAGTATCAGATACAACAAGTGCTGCCATCATGACACCACCAGTTCGAAGTTTTTTTGTCAATTCTCGAGTATCAATACCTGAGATTCCAGGCACTTTTTCATCATTCATCCATTCATCCAAAGTCATAGTAAGATTCCAATGACTAGCAGTTAGCGATAGTTCATGAACAACTAACCCACGAATTTGTATTTTATCAGATTCAAAGAATTTTGGGATTCCATTATCATCTTTAACTGATGGATCGGGAACCCCATAGTTTCCAACCAGAGGATAAGTCAACGTAAGAATTTGACCATTGTATGACGGATCAGTAAGAGCCTCAGTATATCCAACCATCCCAGTATTGAAGACAATTTCCCCAAAAACAGTCGTAGAATAACCAAATCCTTGGCCATCAAGAACAGTGCCATCATTAAAAATCAGCTTTCCAAACTTGTTTGCGTGGCTTGATTTCTTTGTAGTAATTGTGACCCTCGTAAAGTCCGAGTCATTGTGAATTTAAGTTTTATGTGTTATGAAAATTCAAAAAATTGATCGCAAAAAATAAAATTAGATCAGAGTGCTTGGAATTCTTCGCTCCATTTGTGATAAGCGCGAATCATTTCAGTTGAAACACTAGGTTTTCTTCTTTCCATAATATTTTTGAAATCAGCTGTGGTAAGTTCTCTGGGTTGAACTGGTTCCTCACCTTCAACGGGTTCATGATAATCTGGAGCATTAAAAATTTCATGAACTGTTTTTATTTGCGCAGCTTGACAAATATCTTTAATATCACTTGCACTGTATCCATCAAACAGTTTTGCTAATTCAGCATTATTTACCTGGTAATTTTTGTTCAGTTTTTCAGTATATTGTTCAAAGAGGTTTTCTCTTGCAGCTTGTGTAGGCAATGAAACATAAATTCTCTTTTGGAATCTTCTAAGGAATGGCCAATCAAGACTCCATGGTTTGTTTGTTGCACCAATTACATACAACATCAAATCTTTTCCTTTCCCATTAACACCATCCATTTCAGTCAAGAATTGATTTTTAGTTCTGACTTCTCCTCCTACCTCACTGTTTCTGGAACCCAATAAAGAATCCACTTCATCTACAAATAAGATAACAGGTTTGCCTTCTTTCTCAGCATACTGTCGTGCCATGGCAAATAACTTTGAAACATTCTTTTCTGCTTCACCTAGCCATTTGCTCATCATTGATGATGCATCAACATTAATGAAATAACCATCCATCTCGTTTGCAGTTGCTGCTGCAAGCATAGTTTTTCCTGTTCCTGGTGGTCCATACAACAACATTCCTTTTGGCCATCCAAGTGGAAAAAGATCAGGTCGTTTAGTTGGATATACAATTGATTCACGTAATGCGCTTTTTGCATCATCTAGACCAATTACCTGGTCCCAAGTAACGTCAGGTTTTTCTTTCATGATTAATTCTTCAAAATCATTTTCGTTTTCTTGTCTCTGAACAGATTTCTTTTGATCCTCCTCAGAAGCTTTTGGATCTACTGCGGGTTCAACACCA
>NZ_JAOULD010000068.1 GCF_029882185.1 Candidatus Nitrosopumilus sp.
AAGGTTCTAACATCTCAAAACTTATGCTGATACCACATAATCACGTACAGGAACAGAGCAAAGATTAGGAATTCCAAGTTATTCTCAGCAGCAATACGCTTAAGTTCGTGCCATTTACCCAAAAATATTGAAAACGTTATTCAAAGGTGTAATTATAGTGGCAGGAATTATTTTTGGTGCTCTTTTAGTATTGAATATTTTTAATCCTTAGAGTCTAAACTCTTTTTTTAGTGTAACATAGAAAATTCGTTAATGAATAAGGATTTGTTTAAAGCACAAAAAAATAGTAATTACGATAAGTTGTATCTAAAAAGGGACAGATTTAATGAAAATGAAATTAAAAAAGAATATCCAGAAGAATTTAAAGAATTAATCAAAGAATTTGAAAATACCTAATTCTAAATCTCTTTTTCGTAGCTGAGTAGTTAATTCAGTCCTTCTTTACAGATATGCAAACTCACACCACTACGATATATTACTATGCATTATCTGACTAATAGGCATTCTTTTTTCTAAATTATACAATAACCTCATGGTCTTTTTTTGATTCTGTGTAGAGCGATTGGGGTTTATAGTATATCTTGAATGAAATTAAGGTTAATCATGTATGATTAATTGTACTTTTGAAAATGATCTATCAAATCATCTGTAGATGTAATCCAAAGTTGTTCTGGAAACCTTTCAAATATTCCTTTTGCATGTTTTTGCCCTTGTTTTTTACTACTTGCACATGCATCCATTACTACAACCACATAATATCCCAAATGAATAGCATCCAACACACTTGATAGAACACAATAGTCTGTTTCAATTCCTGAAAAAATCAGTATTTTTGTAGATTTCTTTTTAATTTTAGACTGAAAATTACCTGCCATAAATATTGATGCAGACTTTTTTCTACTTGCAACAACTGAATTTGAAATGTATGGAGTGAACTCATCAATTATTTCTGATGCTTTGGTTCCAAGAAAATTTGGAGTGATCTTTTGATTTATTCTATAGTATGTTTTCCAAGAATCCTGTTCATCTTGCCAATTTTTTGGAGGTATGAAACGGGTAAAAATCACATTTTGTATTTCAATAGTTTTGATTAATTTTTCTATGTTTGGAATTACGGACAGTAATTTTTTATCTATCCAGGGAGATTCCTTATCAGTTAGGAATAATTTTTGCATGTCTATAACCACTAATGTTATTTTTGAACTAGTTTTTACATCTGCATGCCATTCAGGGACAGTCAAAATATTACTCATGATATCTAAAATCCAGTACTAGATTTTCATCAGCATTCTTTCATCACTTCTTCGACTTTTTTCTCTTCATCTAACATAACATATTCAAATTCTTCTCTTAGTTTATCACATTTTGCTTGTTTTTGTTTTTCATCCATTTTGGAGAATTTTATATTTCGAAACTCATTGACGATTGCATTAATTTTTGCATTTGTCTCAAACATTATATCATCAATCTGTTTTTGATATTTAGAATCCATGTACAAAAAAGGGCACTTTACTAATTAAACTAGTTTAAAGATTTCATATTTGAGAACATCAAATATGTTATTATCAAGAATGTGGGGGGGAATAACATATCTTTCCAGGACCCGATGCAGGAACGTATTAAAAATTAATGTAATTTAGATTTTCTATTATTTCACTACGATTATTGGAATTCTAGATTTATTTACAAGATAGTTAGCAACACTGCCCAAAAATATCTCATGATAGGGATCAGAGCCACGAGAACCTATGATTATCATATCGACTTTATGGTTTTCAGCAAATGTGATTATCGTCTTTCCAACATTATTACTGATTTTAGTCATTCCTAAAAATGGAACATTGATCTTTTGTGATATTAATTCAGCTTGTCGTATAACATCCTACTGTTTTCTTTTACAGAAGGTATTTTTTCAATGATAAGGGGGGAGATCACATTCAAACCAATAATAGACAAAGATGATTGTTTTGAAATTTTTAATGCAAATTTTAAACCTCTAAGGGAGTTTGTTGAACCATCTAAAGGTACCAAAATTTTGTTTAGTAATTTACGAGTCAGTACGAATTACTGTACTAACTATTATTTACAAAATATGCTTAAATTCAAACATGATAACAAAAATTGTATTTCAGCAAGAATGTTATAAAAGACAATTTCATATCAAAACAACACATAATGCTACTAAAAGTAAAAATTCTCAATATCGATTCAGGTGGAAAACCATTTGTATTTTTAAATGATAAAGATGCTGATGAATTAAACATCAATGCATCTGAAAGAGTAACAGTCAAAGCAAAAAAGAAGATTACAGCTATCATCAACATATCTAGTACCGTTGAAAAGGGATTTTTAGGCGTAAATGAAGAAGTTAGAAAAATTCTAAGTTTAAAACAAAATTCTAAAGTAGATGTAGACATTGCACCCTTTCCAAAATCACTTCAATTTATTAGAAATAAACTTTCAGGAAAAAAACTACTATATTCAGAAATACATGAAATCGTACAAGATCTAGTAGATGGTAATCTTAATGAAAATGAAATTTCAGCATTTGTAACAGCATTACATATAGACAAAATAGATCTTGATGAAGCAACAAGTTTGTCTATGTCGATGGTGGATACAGGCAAAACCCTTTGCATTAACAAAAAAATCATCATAGACAAACATAGTATTGGCGGTGTTCCAGGAGATAAAACAACATTATTGGTGGTTCCAATTATTGCATCAGAAGGATTTACAATTCCAAAAACATCATCAAGAGCTATCACATCCGTTGCAGGCACTGCAGATCGTGCAGAAATTTTGATGCCCATAGAATTTACTACAAACAAAATGTTACAGATACTTAAAAAATCAAATGGTTGTATTGTGTGGGGGGGTGCAATTGAATTAGCTCCTGCAGATGACATGTTTGTAAAAACAGAATTTTCTTTACATATTGATCCTTTACTTTTACCATCAATAATGAGCAAAAAGAAAGCTGTGGGTGCAACTCATCTTGTTGTAGATATTCCAACTGGAAGAGGGGCAAAAATGAAAACAACTGGAGAAGCAGATCTTCTTGCAAGAGACATCATTGAACTTGGAAAAAGATTAGGAATTCATACTCATTGCATTGTAACTTTTGGAGAACAGCCAATAGGGAATACAGTAGGTCCTGCACTAGAAGCAAAAGAAGCATTGGAGGTTTTAATGAATCAAAAACATGTTCCAGATCTTATTGACAAAGCATGTAATATTGCAGGAAGTATGTTTGAATTATTAGGTAAAAAAAACGGTTACTTGCTTGCAAAAAAAATCCTTGAATCAGGTAAAGCAGAGCAGAAAATGAGAGAAATAATCAAGACACAGGGGGGAAATCCAAACATAATACCTGAGGACATTCCAATTGGCAAGTATTCTCTAGTAATTCGTTCTGAAAAATCAGGGCAAGTCCTGTGGATGGAAAATAGAATCATTGTAGAAATAGGGCGAGCAGCCGGTGCTCCAAAAGATAAGGGTGCAGGAATTGTATTTAACAAAAAAGTCGGAGATCCTGTAGAAAAAGGCGAATTACTATTTACTGTATATGCAGATCAATCGTACAAAATTGATAGAGTAAAATACATTCTTTCTTCTCAAGTTTCATTAGGCATTGGCAAAAAATCAGACATGTTGATCCATACAATAACCGAATCCCCTATTGTAGAGAGAACATTTGTTATTGATAGATAAATAAAATTATCCATAATACAAAGACATTACTTCCAATCCAAGATGGTTTTAGAAATCATTCCAGATAAATCAACTTTTGAAAATTTTCCAGGAATTGAATTTGTCCCTACAATTTTTGTAACTCCTGCTTTTTTGATTTTCTTTTCTGAATCCCCTACAAAAACAGGATGAGTGCATACGACATATATCTTTCCAACATTTTTCTTTTTAAAAAAATGAATTGATTTTAAAATACTTGTACCTGAAGACACCATATCATCAAACAATATTATATCTTGTCCTTTAGAAAACTTTGGAAACGGTGGATTAATAATTAGTTGGCCTGTTTTTTTATTTCTTTGTTTGTTTAAAGCAACGGCAGTTGCATCGATAGATTTTGCAAATTTTTCTGCATTAGATTTCCAAAACAAATCTGGAGATACTACAAGAGGATTTTTCAGTTTATGATTTTTAAAATATTTTGTAAATAAGGAAACTGCTGAAATATTTTTTGTGGGAATTTTAAAAAAATCAAGAGCGTTTGGGCTATGAAAATCAACTACAATTAATCGTGTTGCACCAGCTGCTTTAAACAATTTTGCAATAACCGAAATTGTTATAATTTCACCTTTAAGAAATTCTTTATCTTGTTTTGCATATCCCATGTATGGCACTACGGCAATTACATTTTGAGACATTTCTCGGGATTTTGATATTAATAACAGAGTCTGAACAAGATTAGAATCTACAGGTGGACCCATAGATGACACAACAATAATTGTACCTTCGTTTGGATATTCTAAAAGAGTAAATTTATTTTCACCGTCTGGAAAAACTTTCAAACTGGTCTTCAAACATCTTGCCGATAATTTTTTTGCAATCTTTTTTGCTAAATTCTCAGAAGTAGGATTTGCAATCACAAAATATGAATTCAATAATACTATGGAAATTTACTTTTTATTATAGTATTATTTTTTGGATCCTAAGTAGGATAAAATATCTGCTTGACTAATTTTTGCATATTATTTATTCTATTTCTTGAAATACCAGTGATTTTTGCAATCTTAGCGTCATCATGTTTTAAAAGATCTTTTGCAATCATCATATTACAATCTGAAAATATATTCAATTCATTTTGAGTTAAATTAAGAATTGTTATTGGGTAAAGATTGTGCTTTTCAATTACTTTTTCCAAGCTATTTGTTGCAGGATATTTCCAAGAGAAAATTTGCTGTCCTATACATTTTGCATATTTTTTTGCATGATTAGATACTTGGGTGTTACAAAAAATAATCTCAC
>NZ_JAOULD010000022.1 GCF_029882185.1 Candidatus Nitrosopumilus sp.
GAACCTGAACCAACACCAGAACCTGAACCAACACCAGAACCTGAACCAACACCAGAACCTGAACCAACACCAGAACCTGAACCAACACCAGAACCTGAACCAACACCAGAACCAACATCCGATGATCCATTTGATGGAATCAAAGATGATGACATTACAAAGTATTCTGACTTGTTTGATGTTTCTCCTCCAGAAAATGACAAGGAAGCAAATTCTCTAGCTAATAAAATTCGTCAGTGGATTAAAGATGGCAGACCAAAACCTGGTGAATCCAAGGTTGATGATACAGATGAAGAAATGCTAAAACAAGATAAAGAAGAGAAACCTAAAAAGAAAAGGAGATTCGGATTCTTTAGGAAATGAAACTAAAAACAAAAAATTTACTCACTTTGGCAGAACTGACACCAAAAGAGTTTACAGGATTAATCGATAATTCAATCAAGCTAAAAAAGGAACTCAAAAAAGGTGGAAACAAACTGATTCTAAAAAATAAAACACTGACGATGATCTTTCAAAAACCATCTACTCGAACACGTGTTAGTTTTGAAACCGGAATGTATCAGTTGGGTGGACATGCAATCAATCTTTCCTCTCATGACATGCAGATATCTAGAGGTGAATCAATTGAAGACACTGCAAAAACTCTTTCACGTTACTCTAACTGTATAATGGCCCGAGTATATGAACATGACTTGCTTGAGGATCTTGCAAAGCATGCAACAATTCCTGTGATTAATGGACTCTCTGATAGTTTTCATCCTTGCCAAATATTGGCAGATTTTATGACGATTAAGGAAAAAAAGAAAAAATTCCAAGGATTAAAGATTGCATGGATTGGAGATGGCAACAATGTTTGCAATTCCATGATTTACGGCGCAGCATTATCTGGAGTTAGCATGTCCATTGCAACTCCAAAGGGCTTTGAACCTGACAAGATTGCAGTCAAAGAGGCCCAGAAAAAAACAAAGATAGAGTTAACTGCAGATCCATTTATTGCTGTCAAAAACGCAGATGTCGTAGTCTCTGACACTTTCTCATCAATTCATAATCTTGACAAGAAAAGATTGCAAAAATTCTTGCCAAAGTATCAGGTAAATGACAAACTAATGAAGTCTGCAAAAAAAGATGCGATCTTTTTACATTGTCTTCCGGCAAAGAGGGAGCAAGAAGTTACATCATCTGTAATTGACGGGCCACAGTCTGTTGTTTGGGATGAAGCAGAAAATCGTTTACATACTCAGAAAGCTTTGCTAGCTGCTCTGATTCGCGCTTAACGTATATAAGAGCAGATTCAAACTCGGTTTCTATAGATGGCCTATTCAAAAATATTGAGAAGATTAAGGGAAGAAAAGACCAATTATCGTAAACGTGGAACCATGTTGATGGGCAAACGCGATTTTATCACTGTAAATATTACTAATGAAAATACCCAAGTCCAAATTCTTACTCCTGGCATGACTGGAGACAAAGTCGTAGCCTCTGCTCATTCTAGATATCTACTTGAGAAAGGATGGAAAGGTTCTAGAAAAAGTGTACCGGCAGCATACCTTACTGGCTATCTTGCAGGAAAGAAAGCACTAGGAAAAGGTGCAAAGGATGCTATCTTGTATACTGGAACTAGAAGATACACACAAAGAATGGCAGCAGCTCTCAAAGGAGTAGTTGATGCTGGCCTTAAGGTCCCTACAGATACAGAAACATTTCCATCCGATGAAAGAATTAACGGCGAGCACCTTACAGTAAAAAATGAAATTTCTAAAATAAAATCTGTCATTGACAGCGAGGTCAAATAGAAATGAGTCAATCTGCACAATCAAAAGGCGGACAAGGTCAACGTGGAAAGGGCGCACCAGTATATGGAAGAGGTCCTCCTGGTGGATCTAAAGAAGGAGATCGTCCAAGAAGACCAAGAAGAGAACCTGAAGAAGAGGTATGGGTTCCAAAAACTATCTTGGGACAAAAAGTTGCATCTGGAGAAATTACTTCTTTAGAGGAGATTATCGAATCAGGATTAAGAATTCAAGAATCTGGAATTATCAAGAAACTATTACCTGACTTAAAAAGTGAAGTCGTAGATGTTGGAATGATTCAGAAGATGACTTCAAACGGCCAATCTACTAGATTCAAAGCTATTGTAGCTACTGGAAACGAGAATGGATACTTGGGTATCGGCCAAGGAAAATCAAAACAGATGAGAATTGCAATTGAGAAAGCAACAAGTCAAGCTTTCATTAACGTACAGCCAATCAAGATGGGATGTGGCAGTTGGGAATGCAGATGTGATCAAAAACATTCTGTTCCATTCAAAGTTAAAGGAAAAGGTGGAAGTGTAACCATTGAAATTATTCCTGCACCTCGTGGATTAGGTCTTGTAGCAGGAGGTAAAATTAAACGATTGTTGGAATTGGCAGGACTAAAGGATGCATGGACTACCGCAAAAGGTTCTACTCCTACAATGAACTCCACTTCAAAAGCAGTATTGGATTGTCTAAGACAGACATTTAGTCAAGGTTGATAAAAATGGCAAATGCATACCTTGTTGTTAGAATTAAAGGTCAAGCAGACTGTCCGTATTGGGCAACTCACACAATGATGTTATTACAATTAGACAAAAAATATCGTGCAACAATTCTTCCTGCAAGAGAGAATACTTTGGGAATGCTTAGAAAAGTACAACATTATGTTTCTTGGATTGAACTTGATGCATCATTGGCAAAAGAACTATTGGACAAAAAAGCAAGAAAATCTGGCTATCAAAAAATTACATCTGAAGATCTTAAAGCACTTGGATTTGCAAGTACTGATGAACTGGCAACAGCGCTAGCTGATGGAAAAGCAATCCTATCAAAATTAAAACCTCTAAAACCTTGGTTTGCTCTAGCACCACCAGTACACGGATTCAAAAGAAGTACAAAGAAACTTTATGGACAAAAGGGAATTCTTGGGTCAAACAAAGAGCTTGACATTATTGTAAGGAGAATGATTTAACATGGCATCTAGATTAAGAAAAACAAGACGACTTAGAGGCGGACGACACATGGGATGGGGACAAGTAGGTCAACACCGTGCAAGTGGTCACAAAGGTGGTCTTGGAGTTACTGGTATGAAGAAACATCATAGAAGTACTATGATGAAAGAAGAGCCAGATCATTATGGCCATGATATTCCTAAAACACCTCACCCAAATATTATAAAAAAATGGACCAGCCTTAGAGACCTAGATGACTTGTTTACAAAGTTCGGTAAAGAAGAGGGAGGCAAAAAAATCGTAGACCTAGTAAGTGCAGGATACGACAAACTCCTTGGTGGCGGAAAACCTACAAATCCATATTCCGTCAAAGTTAAACAATTTACAGCATCTGCCGAAGAGAAACTAAAAGCTGTTGGGGGAGAAGTGTTATCTGATAATGGCTGAAGGCACAATCACTAGCATTATTCGAAAAGCAGTTTTTAAAGCAGAACCATATCTACCACAAGTTCCAAAACCTAAAAAGAAAATTCCTCTCCAAGTCCGATTGCTTTGGTGCGGAATTGCATTACTCATCTATATGATAATGGGACAGACTCCTCTGTTTGGAGCAACTGCACCTCAATTTGATTTTCTAGCGTTTGCTAGAGTAATTTTTGCATCTCAACAAGGTACTTTGGTAGAACTTGGGATTGGGCCGATAGTCACAGCTGGACTCTTAATGCAATTACTCAGAGGTTCAGACATTCTAAAATTTGATTTCAAAAAACCTGAAGAAAGAGGAATCTTCCAAACTGCTACTAAAATGGTAACATACATCGTAATTGTAGCTGAATCTATTGTATATGCTATGGCTGTTTATGGTCCTGGAATTACTGAGCCGTATGTTCTGTATGTCTTAATTGGCCAACTGATGGCGGCGTCTATTATAATCATGTTCTTAGACGAATTGATTCAGAAAGGTTGGGGTCTTGGAAGTGGAATCAGTTTGTTCATTATGGCAGGTGTTGCCCAACAGATTCTTTGGAGTATGTTTAGTCCCTTGCCTGCTGGAGATGGAGGCATGATTGGTATTATTCCATATATTGTACAATCTCTTACCGGAAGTGGAGATATCACAAACGTTCTATTCCGTTCTAACCAACTACCCAGTATCTTTGGATTGTTTTTGACTGCAGGAATCCTGCTAATCCTGGTATTCACACAAGGTATGAAAATTGAAATCCCAATTGTATCTACAAAATACAGGGGTTTCTCTGCTGTTTATCCAATCAAATTGATGTATGTTTCAAACATTCCTGTAATTTTAGCTTCAGCACTTACAGCAAACGCTGTTTTCATTTTCCAAATGTTGTGGGCCAACATGAATCCTCGTAACAATAATTTCTTCATGAACTTTATCGCACAGTTTGATCCTACGAGTCCAAGCACTCCCGTTGGTGGTATCATCTACTACATTACACCTCCTAGAGGTTTAGATGTTGCAGCATTGGATCCGATGCGTGCAGTAGGATATGTGCTATTTATGGTTGGAATTGTAGTTGTGTTTGGTAGACTATGGGTTGAACTAGGTGGTTTGTCTCCAAAGAGTGCAGCTCAAAACTTGCTTGATGCAGATGTGCAAATTCCTGGATTTAGAAGATCAAATAAACCTGTTGAAGCTTTACTAAACAAGTACATCCCATCAGTTACAATCATTGGTTCAATGATCCTAGGGCTGTTAGCTGGTGTATCTGATGTTCTTGGTGTTTTTGGTTCTGGAATCGGGGTTTTACTTATGGTAGATATTCTCATCAACTATTACACACAACTTGTTAGAGAACAAGTAGAAGTTGTAATGCCACGTTTGGGTGCTCTACTTGGCAGAAAGTAAAAAAATCATAATGGTTGGAATCCCAGGAGTTGGGAAAACCACTCTGTTATCAAAGATTGTAGAATATGTCAAAGGCCATCAAAAAAGCATCAGTGTAATTAGTGTTGGAACCCTGATGTTTGAGCTGGCAAAAGAAAATGGCCTAAAAGACAGAGATGATTTACGAAAATTACCAATATCAAAACAGCAAGAACTACAAAAGATTGCAGCTAAAAAGATTGCATCTCATACAGAAGATGTTGTAATTATTGACACTCATGCATTCATTAGTTCTCCTGAAGGATACTATCCTGGATTGCCAGAATATGTCCTCAAAATCATCAAACCTTCAAACTTTATCTCAGTTTCAGCAAAACCTGAAGAAATCTACAGCAGACGAATGACTGATGCAACCCGTAACAGGGACAAAAATACTCTTGCAAATGTTAAAAAAGAATTGGATATTCAGTCAGGTATGATTTCTGCATGTGCTGTTTTAACAGGCTCCCCACTCAAGATGGTTCTTAACCGTGAGGGAAAGGTTGATGAAGCGGCAGAGAAGATAATTCAATCATTAGGACTGTAAAAAATGGATTTTAACTTTATTCTGCTATTTATCGAATCTATTCCTCTACAGTTTGATTTCTTTGGGGGTGGACAAACAACTTTGGGCAGTGATGATCCTATTATCAAAGGATTGGTTTACTCTATGTTTGCAGTAACTGGATTTGGTATATTGCTAAATCTGTTCAACTCTGGAGTGAGAAAGAAGATGGTTGATCAAGTGAAACTAAAAAGAATTATGAAAGAAACCAGAGCATGGCAAAAAGAAAGAATGGCTGCAATGAGAGCAAAAGACCAAGCAAAGGTTGCAGAACTCGGAAAAAAATCATCGTACATGAACAAAATGTCAATGGAGATGATGCAGATGAATATGCGACCTATGATGATTACCTTTGTTCCTTTGATTTTGATATTTTATCTTGTGTTGCCACAACTGTTTGCTTACACTGTTGCTATTTCCCCAATTCCACTAAATGTAATTCCTGGAGATATGTTTCAATTGACATGTACTGCAGAGCAAGCATCTGATCCTGAACATGTATGTACTGTGGAAAATGCATTGTATCTTTGGGCTTGGTATTTCCTTTCATCCATTGCATTTAGTGGGATTATCATGAGACTAACAAAAACTTCGATGGATCTCAGTTGACCAAATCTATTGTTATATCTGGTCCTCCTGCAGTGGGAAAAACTACTGTTGCCAAAGGATTGGCAGAAGAATTTCAATTACAATATCTCAGTGGTGGTGATGTGTTAAAAGAAATGGCAAGTGGACATGGGTTTGATTCTAGTGGTGATGATTGGTGGGATACTGAAGATGGAATGAAATTTCTAAATCAACGTGAACAAAATTCTGAATTTGATAAAAAACTTGACAAGAAACTAATTGCTCTTTTTGAAAAAGGAGGAATGGTGATTACAAGCTATACCTTGCCATGGTTAATCCAAGATGGGATTAGGATTTGGCTTGAAGGCTCTCATGAGAGCAGCACAAAAAGAATGCAATCTCGAGACAGCATGAGTTCTGAGGATGCATATGAAATTACTAAAGAGAGATTTGATAAGAATAAGGCATTGTACAAAAAAATATACAATTTTGATTTTGGAGAGGACAAATCAGTTTTTGATGTAATTATAAACACAGATCATTTAACAGCACAGCAAGTAATTGATGTAACAAAAGAGACAGTGAGAAAATTACTATGACTCTAAAACAACTAGAAAATCTAATTGAAATTGATCAGGATATTACCGATGATGCATACGGAACATATTATGACAAAAGAACTATTGAGCAGCTGCTAAACTATGGAATAATTCTTTTAGACAAACCACCAGGTCCTACTAGTCATGAGACAGTAGCATGGACCAAACGTTTACTGAAAATTCCAAAGATTGGTCACAGTGGTACGCTGGATCCTCAGGTTTCTGGAGTCTTGCCATTGGGATTAGGTGAGGCAACTAAAGCATTAGGCGTTTTACTTTATGGTCCAAAAGAATATTATGCACTTGGGCGAGTACATGCACTTCCGTCAAAAGAAAAACTAAAAGAAGTTGTGGAGATGTTCCAGGGTGAAATTTTCCAAAAACCTCCACAACGTTCAGCAGTTCTTAGACAAACTAGAACAAGAACAATCTACGAGTTTGAAGTAATAGAGCAAAAAGAAAGACTTCTCTTGACGAGAATTCTTTGTGAATCTGGAACTTACATTAGAAAACTATACTATGACATTGGGGAAATCCTTGGACCTGGCGCCACTATGGTTGAGCTAAGAAGAAGCAGAGTTGATCAGTTCCATGAAAAAGACGGCCTGGTTACATTGCATGAACTTGCTAATGCGTTTGCCTTGTGGGATGAGAAAAAAGATGACAGTAAATTGATAAAAATGATCAAACCCGTTGAATTGGCACTCAGTGAGTTAAAGTCTGTAGTGATTAGAGATTCTGCAGTAGATGCAATGTGCCATGGTGCACAGCTTGCAATCCCTGGAATTTTAAAAATATCTCAAAATTTGAAGAAAGGCGATATTGTTGGAATTTACACCCAAAAAGGAGAAGCAGTTGCATTGGCTGAATCCACAATGTCTGAAGAAGAAATTAAGGATGCAACGAAAGGATATGCATTTGAAACAAAGAGGATCATTATGGCCCCTAACACATATCCTAAAAAATGGAGAACAAAATCAACTGCTCCAAAGGATTAAAAAATAAAGAAATTGTTTTAAAAGAATTGTTAGCAAAAAGCCTTGTACTTTTTATTGGAGTTGGCGTGATTGCAGGACTTGGATTTGGCATATATCTAATGGATGTCAAAAATACCAACCAACTAGTTTTTGTTGATGGCCCATCAGTTTCTGTAGTTACTGAAAAATCTGATTTTAAAATAGGCGAAGAAATTAAAATTCGCATTGTAAATTCTGGAACTGCTCCTCTGATATTTTCTGATTCATCTTATGGGTTAAGAATTACCGGACTATCTGGAATTCTAATGTATTCTCCTACATCTGTACAAATGATGTCTCATTTAGAACCTGGAGATGAAGTTGAATTTTCATGGGATCAAATAAAAAATGACGGAGACACTGCATTGGAAGGTCTGTACAAAATCACTGCAAAAGGTACAGATGATCAGAAAAATAATGTAGAAAAATCAACAACAATCACAATCTGGAAGTAGTTTTACAATTCCAAAATAACACAATATATAATCACATTTTACCGAATACATTTGTCGCAAGACTTGTGCCGGGGTCGCCTAGCCTGGTAGGGCGCGCGCCTGGAAATTGTTTAACCATAAAGCGCGTTCTCGCAAGGGAACGGGAGTTCAAATCTCCCTCCCGGCGCCATCAAATTACTTTGAATCTCAACTTGCGGTACTCTTTTTCCATACATTACATGCAGGACAACGACTCACAATTTTAGACAATATCTTTTTTGAGAATATGTTGCCGCAATTTTCACATATTTTTAAATCCTCTAATGTAATCATTATGCTGTCATCTCAGTTGAAATAATTTTGTTGATATTCAAATGAGTTTTTTCATGGTCTAATACTGTGTAAAAAGTATCTGTATTGCCTTCCCATTTGTATTTGCATTTTCTACAATTATACTTCATCTTGGTTCCTCTCTTTTTCATGTTCTTTGAACGTATTTACATCGTTTGATGTCTTGTTTTGATTCCCTTTCAGTTTTGAAAATAGTCTTTTTAACATGGTTAACTATATCATATCTTACTTATCAAATACAGACTAGTTGATTTGATATGGACTCTAATCAACCAACTCTTGGCTTAATAGGCAAGAACTCTTCTATTACCCATGCTGAAAAATCTGTTTGCCCGAGTAAAAAGAAAGCAAGAGAATCCATCAATTGATGAACCCGTCATGAAAATACTATACGAAATTAGGGATGACCACTACTCAGATTTCGTTGGCAAAAAACATGGATAAAAAAATAAACATAAAAACAATCTCTCAAAAGTCACATGATCTTGACAAAATAATTACCCTGTCAAATCTCTCAGATGAAGACAAATTGATGTTACAAAAATTTTCGGCAACTCTGGTTCAAGGTAATGTGACCATCAAGAGTCTAAGATATGAAAAACAAGATCTTGAAAGGATACTCTCAAATCTCCAAGATGTTTAGATTTTTTTGACATACAAAACTATGGGTCAAAAGACATGTTATCATGATGCCAAAGTCAAGATGGTAGGATACAAGAATTTGTATGAGTGTATACGATGTCATAAATTCCTTTCCGTCCCTGTATCAAACAAGATAGATTATACTTTGCTTGCATCTTAAACTAATATCGTAGATGTTGTAACTGAATGAATTAATCCCATAAATAAAATGTAGAATTTGATAAATCTATAACAAACTAATTTTTCTGTTTGGATTCACAAGTGGCTTTTTCTGCTTGTGTCATTTTACATGATATGTGTTAGAAACAAACCATAGAATAAAACTATAAGGCTCCCAATGACAATCACAGTTGCATCCTGCTTGGCAGTGCACTCACAGTCTGAGCAAGTTTTTTGATAGTGATAACGTATTGTATTCATCACCGCGATGATTATTCTTCTTTAATCTCTTTTTTCAATTGTTTTAAAGATTCCAAATACTCTTTTTTCATAAGATTCTCAGGCTTTGTTTTGTTGTTCTTGTTTTTTTGTGGGATTTTTGATTCAGCCATGTTACTTCAAGTGTCCTGACAGTATTGTTTGAATTCTATGAATGATGTCATTTGGTCCTCCTAAATTATCCAATGTAACTATGAGAAGCATTTCTTCTCCGAATGGAAAAATACATCTCATTAGATTATCGTACACTTGTAGCGTATAACTTGACTTTCCAATTTTTTCTGAAATTGTGTTTCTAAAGTTCCAAGACTCAATGGTGTGTTTTAAAGCAATCTTGTTTTCCTTTTCAGTTAACAGATCTTCTACCCCGTCCATTTTTCGTTTGTGTATGACATTTCCTTTCAAATCATAAATCATCACATATCTTATGTTGCCTGATACATTCATGATGCTGTTTAGGAATTTTTCTTGGTCTACCAGTCTTACATCGTTCATGGATACTATTATGAAATGATGGAATTAAGAAGAGTACAAGTTGACTTGATTCTAAATGAAATCAACTGATAGTTAGTTTATTTTCAAGATCATATATTTTGCTGTTACGAGGTAAAAAATATGCAATCATACAAAATAGAAACATGGAATAAAAAGGGTTCTAGTATGTTAGAAAACTTTCAGAACAAACTGAAATCAGGAAAATCTTTACCACGACATAGAACATCATTTTATGCTTTCTATGTGTCTGCTGCAATTATAGTTGTGGTTCTCACACTAGTATTGTAACAAAACACTGTTGTTCATTTGTATCTAAAATTTTTAATATGGATTTGCTGTTGCATACACAGGAATATTTTCTGTAATCTCCCAGACAATCATCCATACTGAAATTGCGAGAACTAATTTTGTATTTCCTGACATTCAATCAGGTGTTGGCATAAATAAAATTAGGAAAAATAACAAAGGTCCTAACCTCATGCCTGATTTTCTAAGATCAAATTTCATTTTTATTTGTACTTTGATTAGACTTAGTTAGATTCATTTTCTCTTAGTTTATTGTAATCAAGCATAATTTTTGGTAATTTATCATCTGAATCTGAGACTATTTTGTATTTTTCACAATATTGTATGTAGTGGGGCCAGTTTTTCTTTGCAGTTTCTCTAAAATCTTCTCCCACCATTTCATTATACCAATCCACAATTGTTATGCCATAAGCAAAAAATCTTTTAAGATACGTCGCAATATGTGATGGAATTTTACGATTTAATTCCAAGTATGCTATTTCATCAACAGTATTCAAATAATCATTTGCATATCTTTGACAGTCTTCAGTTGTTTTAAGAATTGTATTTTTGTTTAATCTGTTAAGCAGATCTTCATGAAAGCCTCGTAATAGTTGAGAGTGTGTAGCTCTTGTATTTTCTTTGATGCTTTTCCAGGTAATTATCAGAGTAATTGCAAATATTGTTGCGGTTATGGAACTTATCACTATTGGAAATACGGAAAGATCAATTGCCATTATATATTTTTTATATGATCTGGTGTATCTAAACCTGTATTTGATTTTTATCTATTGTCTATAGAACAAAAATACAACATATGCTACATATCCTGCTATTAACAGCATACCTTCCTTTCTAGTAATAATAAAACCACTGCGTATTATTGGAATTAATACAAGACTAAATGCCAACATTATTCCTATATCTACTAACACTTGTTCACTTACTGTAATGCCTGAAATCAAAGAGGAGATCCCAAGTATTGCCATAATGTTAAAGATGTTGCTTCCGACAATGTTTCCAACACTAAGATCTGCGTGACCTTTTTTTGCAGCAACTACTGATGTAATTAATTCTGGAAAAGAAGTACCTATTGCAACAACTGTCAATCCCATAAATAGTTCTGATACTCCAAAATTGGTTCCTATAATTACCGCATTATCTACTGTAAGAAACGATCCTCCAGTTAAGAGCACTAATCCTACAATCATGAAAATAATTGATTTAGAAAAAATATTTTTTTGTAATACTTGAGAAACCTGATTTTCTTTGTCTGTCTCTTTTTTTGAACTATGATAACTATATGCTGTAAAAACAATTATTCCGATAACCAATAATCCGCCATCAACAAAATCAATTTCTCCATCTAAAACTATTGCCAATAAGAGAAATGAAATTCCAATCATTATGGGCACCTCTTTTCTAATTGTAGATTTTGATATTATGATGGGACTGATTATGGCAGAAATTCCAAGAATTGCCCCGACATTTACAATATTGCTACCTACTACATTTCCTATTGCAACATCAGACAATCCTTGCATTGCTGATGAAATGCTTACTGCAAGTTCTGGAGTTGAAGTTCCAAATGCTACAACTGTCAGGCCAATAACTAATTGACTGACTCCTAACTTGTTTGATATTGCTATTGATCCTTTGACTAACCATTCTGCCCCGAAATATAGCATAGCTAATCCTGAACCGACAAGTAAAAAATTGAAAATTAAATCCATGTTGATTGTCGCTCAATCTATCTCGAGTTTTAAGATTTGTAATTCTCAAAATTCAAAAATTTATGACGCCTAGTATGTTCATATCTATTTTCGTAACCTGTTTCTTCATACAGAGAAATATCTGAATTGATTTTTTGCATGATTGAAAATTTAAGTGAATTCAAATGAAGGCAGACCTGCTTTCGAAAATGAAGTAAAACAACAATTAACAGCCAGCTGTCTTATCATGAATTCACTTGTATTGTATTGGGCTTTTGAATTATTAAAACATAAACAAGTTGATTTCATTCTGAATCAAATCAAAACAAAATATCCTTAATATCTAATTTACAATATGTTCTTTTCCGCGCCATAGGCATAGCATGTCCTAGTGATGCCTTCGTATCCAGACAGCACAGCCTAGCGACGCATTAATTTTCAATTTTAGATTAATTTGATTTTCAATAAATCAAAGATTTACAGTTTCAAGAATATGGATGATTCTGTTCTAATCTCTTTTGAAAATTCTGGACCTTCTATACCTGAAAAAATAATTCCTAAACTATTTGATCCTCTATTTACCACAAAACAAGAAGTACTGGTTTGGGTTTGGTAGCTGTAAACAGATTGTAGAGGATCATAAAGGGACAATATCTGTACAAAACAACCCTGTAAAATTTACAGTTTACCAATAAATTAATAAATAGGATTTCTATTTCGCCTTCTCTTTATTCTATGAGATCTAATCATTAAACAAAATTATATGCTTATAGTAAAAGAATGATTAGAATGACCTTTAATTATGCTGTAAAAACTCAAAAAAATCTCGATAAAGTAATTGAAGAAATTACTGAAAAACTTTCAGAGATAAAGTTTGGTGTACTTGGTATCTTGGATTTTAAGGAAATCTTTGCAAAAAAAGGAGTAGAATATCCACACGAGTACAAACTGTTAGAGGTTTGCAACCCTCATGCTGCAAAACAAGTATTAGATTCAGATCCAAATATTGGTCTTTTACTTCCATGTTCTATTGCAGTCTTTGAAAAAGATGGAGAAAATCACATCAGCTTGGCAAAGCCTACAGAATTACTTTCTATTGCATCTAATGCTGAATTGGAATCTATGGGAAGAGATATTGAATCAAAATTAATCAAAATAATTGATAGTGTTAAATGAAAATATCTTCTTATAAAAAATTTGTATGTTTTTGAATCCTTTCTTTTATTGACTATAATTATATACCAACTTCATAATTCTGAAATTCTATGCGAAAATCTCTTAAATTCTTCCTTCTAGGCCTGAGCGTATCCTTTATGATATCCATATCTGAGGTCTTTGAATTAGAACAATTACCTGACAATCCTGAGGAATACGTATTCTATACAATGTCTTTTACAGGACCTTATGTTCGATTGTTATACTATTCCCTTTTAGTAGTTGTAATTCCTTTATTGGCCATTCCTCAATTAAATGAAAAAGTAAGTAAGAAAGTACACTATGTATACATATTTTTGTCTGGAATCACATTTGGATTTTCAGCAGTAGGAATTTACACCGTATTTACACAAAGAATTTTCATCTAAATAAAATAATTAAAAATCAAAAAATGATAGAGTCTATGGCTGAACCATTTCGACTCTATCGCTTAGTCTGTCATAGTATCCATTAACTTCCATTGAAGGAACATAAAATGTAGCAGATACTATATCTCCAACTTGAGCATTACACTCAGATACGACCACACTGACACCATATTGTGATTCTCCAACACAACCATGTTCTGTAATTGCTAGTACTGTTACATCTTCAGTAATTTGAGTTGGAATGATATTCCATGGTGTAACTGTGAATAGTGTAATCACAGCTATGCCTGTTATCATTATGGACATTAGCATACGTCGTGACAATCTTTTTTCTGTTTGTTTTGCTAACATTTTCTCTCATTATACTTACGCATTTACTAGATAAAAGGAAAGATAATTCCTCTTAAATTTAAAAATAATATATGCTAGTTTTTAGATTTATTTCATCTTTGATTTACAACTACTGCAATAACCGTGCAATTCAAAACTACTTTTCAAAATTAGGTATTTTGATTTTTTAGCAGCCTTCACCTGAATATCTTTTAGAGTTTCTTCATCAACATCATCAATTTTTCCACATTTTATACAAACTATATTGATGTGATCATCTGTATGTGCATCAAATCTGGATTCTCCTTCAACTTCTATTTCATTGACTAAATTTTTTTCCTTGAGTAAATACAGTGTTTTGTATACTGTAGATAGACTAATCATTGGGTATCGCTTTCTTACAACCTTGTGAATGTGATCTGCGCTTGGATGGTCTTCTGTTTTTAATAGATAATCTACTATTGCCATTCTCTGAGGAGTGATTCTGAATCCTTCATCTCTTAATGATGCGACGATCTGTTCCATTTGTTGCATACTGTTATTCTAGTATTGTACTATTTAATATCTATTCCTTACTAGGAATTATTCCTAACTAATAATAACACTTAATTAGGAATTATTCCTAATAATAATATGCAAATACAATCATTTCAAAACAATCAAGAGTCAAACAAAAAGACAGTAAATAATGCAGTAAGAATTTGTGTTGATTGTGGCAATATAGCCATAAAGATACAAAATCATGGTATCTTTTGCAAGGATTGCGGTTCGTTTTTTGATATGGAGAAAAACAATGATGAGTGAGCATTCTTGCAGAAGCGTATGTGGGTATTATGATGCAAATGCTGAATTTAGAAATTCAGGAAACAGTACATTTAGAAAATATTGTGCAATTTGTGATTTAGACTTAATCTCAAAATATTCCAATTGTCCTTGCTGTCACAAATCTTTTGAGGCGGACATGTCATAATGGTCTATGTCTGCAAAGGTGTATGTGATACACTCAAGGGAAAAAAAATACCAAATGGATCTAAATACATCTATGGACAAAAGAGATGTACTCTGTGCAGTATTTTTATGACTGTGTCGGGATTTCGCTGTCCATGTTGTAGTGCACTTTTGAGAACAAAATCAAGAGGTAAAAAATGATGGCTAGGAGAGTTACTGTAACAATTGATGATGATAATTTAAAAAAACTGTATGCAAAACAATCTTCAGAGATTAAAAATTCATCAAAGTCTGTTAGTTTCTCAAAAGTTGTAAATGATACATTTCGAAAATCTCTATGATCATGTGAAAATGAGAACTATGAGAAAGGTTTTAGAAAATTAGATGATTCATTGAAATTATGAACCTTAATTTACTCTTCTTTTCTAATCATTCCATGGCAAGTTATACATCACAAGTGAATGTCATTCACAAAAAATTTACCAATGCATTGAAAAAGGCAAAGACAAAGCAGGCCTTAAACAAAGCATACAGTATGCACAAAAAAGATCATGAAAGATTACTCAAAAAACATCTAGCTGAAGAAATAAGAGAGATCAAAAAAGCCAAAGATAGATTAGACTAAGTAATTTTTTTTACTTTTTATTTTTCCTAAAAATCAGTATTTTGGCATGGTCAGATCTCATCAAGAATCGGAATGGTTAATAATGCCTATTTTTATTTGAAGAGCGTGAATCTGTATTTTCTATTACCTTTAATTTTAGGCGTAATTGCAATTGGTAGTTTTTCTAATTCTTTTGCAGAAATTGAATCTGTAGATGTTGATGAAAATAAACTAGTAACTTTGATTGGTGAAGGTTATGATGCTGATACATCTAATCTTTCTTTCAAATGGACTCAGATTTATGGCGACCCTGTAAAATTATCATCCACGACTGTTCCTGAACCTACATTCATGGCACCTGATGTCAAAAATGGTGAAATCAAAGTTCTAACTTTTGAATTAGTAGTAACTGATCCTCAAGGAGCAAGTAGTTCTGATGTTGTCGAAGTCATTGTAAACTCTGTAAATAATCCCCCAACTGTAAATGCTGGACATGATCTTTATGCCATCCAATCTATTAATGCAATTAGTATAATTCCTCAAGTTGTTGATAAAGATGGAGATGTTTTAACTTACAAATGGGAACAACTAGCTGGACAAGAGGTCTATTTGTCTTCCTCTGCAAAGAAGCATCTTACACTTCAACCTGTTATGTTTGATTATTCTCAAACTGACCCATTAACATTTAGAATTACTGTTGATGATGGATTCGGTGGAGTTGCAAGTGACACTGTAAATGTGATATTGTATACCAGTCAAATTCAAAATGCTGCAATTTCAATTGAAGCAGGACCTATACAAACTGTAACTGAAGGTCAAACTGTAAGTCTTGATGTTATAGGACATACATTAAATGATAAGCCCATTCGATATACTTGGATTCAGGTTCTTGGAACTCCTGTTACATTAAGCTCTTTTAGTGGTGACCATATTGAATTTACAGCTCCTGATGTAGGTGACATTGAAGAAATTATGTCATTTCATGTAACTGGATATTCTCAAGGAAATGGATATGCAAATGACATGGCAATAGTCAAAGTATTGCCATCTAACCATGCACCAATAGCTGATGCCGGTGATGATAGAGATGTTCCTCAGAGAACCTTTGTAGGTTTTGAAGGAAGTGCAACCGATGCTGACAATGATAATCTTAGATATATGTGGGCACAAAAATCAGGCATTCCAACTGAAATTTATGAAAAAACACAACCTTCTGCATACATTTTCACCCCAACAACTACATCTTTATCTGAACCCCTAGTATTCGAACTAACCGTCACTGATCCACAAGGAAATTCTGATACTGATGATGTAAAAATTACTGTAACTACTCTAAACAGTCCTCCTCGAGCATATGCAGGTGCTGATCAAAGAGTTCATGGTGGTGATAATGTTTCAATTTCTGGCACCGCATTTGATTTGAACAGTGAGTCTCTAAAAATTCAATGGAAACAAATCTTTGGTGAATCTGTATCTTTTGATAAATCTAATTTGAAATTCTCCTTTACTGCTCCTGAAGTTGGTCCATTAGATTCCAAAAGATTAGCCTTTGAACTAACCGTCACTGACCCACAAGGACTATCTGATTCTGATCAAGTTGTAATCTTTGTATCTCCTGAAAACAGCGCTCCAAAAGCCAACGCTGGTGCTGATATTACTGTAGATGAAAATACTGTTGCCAATATCAACTGTATTGGAACTGACCCTGATAGAGGTGCACTTTACTATTCTTGGAGTACTACATCAAAAGCAACAATAGAACAACCTGCCAATTCTAAAACTATGGTTAAAATTCCAAATGTTGTACGTGATTCTACAATGACATTTACTTGTTCAGTATCTGATGGAACCTATTCTGCTTCAGACAGCATGAATATTTTGGTTAGAAATGTATTCAGTGCTGATATTATATCCGATGCAGGACTAGATAGAATTGTAAATGAAAATGTGAAAATTTCATTAGATGGAAGCAAGAGTCATGATCCTGAAAATCAAGAATTATACTTCCAATGGACACAATTGTCTGGAGAGAAAGTCAAACTATCCTCCAAGACTAGTATGAGTCCATCATTTACCAGTCCAATTGTTAAGAATGATGAAATCAAAGTTCTAACATTTGAACTTAAGGTGTTTGATGATAATGGAAGAGAAAGTACTGATACTGTGGTTATTACAGTTGACCCTGTCAACTCTCCACCAGAAGCTTCTGCATCTGCAAGACAATAATTTCAGACTATCTGTTTAGAGATCACTTTATCTCCAAAGTATTTTTGGTCTCAAAAATAAAATCTTAAAAATAAACAAAACCCATTAATTTCATGTCTAGTTCTCAGAATTCTTCAATCCCGATTGATAAGTTCATGACTCGTAAAATAAAATCCATTCAATCCACTGTAAGTGTTGCTGAGGCTGCAAAAACAATGTATGACAATCATATTCCGTCTTTATTGGTAAAAGAGAATGAAAAAACTACTGGGATAATCTCTTATGCTGATATTGCAATTGCTTTGGCTGTATATGGAAAAAAGCGTGAATCTAAAATTAGAGATGTAATGTCCTCACCAGTGGTATCTGTAAAATCTAATCATTCAATTTTAAACGCAATAGAACTAATGTTGGAGAAAAAAATTCACGAACTACCTGTAATTGATGATGAAAAAATTCAAGGAATCATTTCTGCATCTGATTTGATGGTTTTATTATCTATGTTGACTGAAGAACAATTCCATGAAGTATTTCGTATACATCTGACAAAATAAAGATCTGTTTGGAGTTTTATGATTAAGTGGAGAAACAGAAAATGAAAACGCCTCTTGGTTCTTTGTGTATTGCCCCTCTTGAATGGATGTCGCTAAACCAGTTTCTTCATGAAGTAAAAAAAATTGATTCCCAATGTGTATCTGTATATTATCCATATGGTAAAGGGCAAGATACTATTTCCCTATTGCAAGAAACAAAGCGAAACGAGGCACTTGAAAGAATAGAGTCAAAAATTGAAAACAAAATTGCTGAACTGAGAAAGAATCCTGTTTCTGTAGGTAAGTTCGCTAAAACTTTGTGTATTTTTGGTTGGATAAAAAACGGCAAAGTTAACATCAAAGTGATTGGTACGTCAAAAAAATTACCCTATATCTACATGGCAAGCAAAAAACCATTCATCAAACCATTTGATGATATTTTGGAGACAAATTATGATATTTTACTGATAACTCTGGATCAAAAATCTGCAAAAATTCAAAAATATCATGGCAGTCAAATAATTCAAGAATCTAAACTGGGAATTGATTTGCAGGGTAGACATAAGAAAGGTGGACAGAGTCAGGGAAGATTCCTTCGTGCGAGACAAACAAAAATTCATGTTTTCTTCAAAAAGGTGGCAAATAAAGTCAAAGAGATGGATGCTGATTCGTTGTTAATTTTGTTGG
>NZ_JAOULD010000069.1 GCF_029882185.1 Candidatus Nitrosopumilus sp.
GACTTGGGCCCTGTTTGTGAATTGGTCAAAAAATTATCAAGCGTATATCTTGGCTTGGCATCATAACTTGAAATTTCATCTGATAAGACCTGTCCACAAGGACCACAAATTATTTCCCCTCTACTCTCATCAGTGATCAGACCTTTTGCGTTATGATCACAGACAAGATTGTCTTCGTTATCATTTTGTGAGTTGTTAAATTTTTTAATCACCATGTGCCATAACTTCCGTTGATTTTTCTCGCATCATTCATATTCTTGATTTGAGATGTTGTGACACGAGCCCTTTTGTTATTATGCGTCAGTGAAAAGCATTTCAAATTCCTTTTTACGTTCACAGCGAAAACGCCCATGTAAGGCTCGCTATTGAACCTGCGCTGAAAAGATAGAATGCGTAATATGCCAATCTGTGTCTTGGTTTCATCATGCAATCACCATCTCTTTAATTTCAATCTTGCAAAGATTCATCATGCAATCATTACAGACATACTCGCCAGAGGGATTCTTGCAACCGCAATTACAGGTACATGTATAGTCATTCATTAGTTGAGCCTTCTTTTGTGCAACTATCATCAGTTGATTTAACAGAATCTAATTTTGTGTTTTTTTCTTTATTTTCCATATCTATATATGGTTTTACTTATATATATACAAGAGTATTAAAATAAATAGAACTAATTAAACTATATAGAAATTTAGGCTCAAAATCAAAAAGTTCATCAGAAATATCATTGGACTAGAAAGAAATGTGAATTTGATATGATTGGATCCAGAATATATCATACATATGCGTATTGTATAGCATGACTAAAATAAAAAACAAGGCAATACCACAGACAAACAAGAACAACAAGACAAAGCCAGAGAATTTGATGAAAAAAGAATACCTGGAATCCTATGACAAATTAAAAAAAGATATTCAAAAGAGTCAACAAGCATGAAGAAATATTTCACCAGTATCATGAAAACGCATTTTGGGGCTTTGGTTAAATGACATTGATAAATGGTGTTTGGTATGACAATGAATTGAACTACAAGTATGGTGATCACAAATTTGCATTGCTACCAAACAGTGATGGCATGTCAATTGTAAAGTGCTCAATATGCCTAGAGTCAAGAATGTACCTGTCTTTGATGAATATGGCTGAATGCAAGGAGATAAAATCGCGTTAACTGAATCAATTAGTATGGGAGTGATGAATTAGAATGACTGAAACAAAAAATAATTTAGATGTTGTCAAGGGAGCGAAGTTACTTAATACGTGTACAAACTGTGGAGATAAATTCAAACCATCGTACAGTATGACAAATGAGCCATTGTGTGATTCATGTTTGGCAAAAGGCAAATCAAGTTAAGAGGAATATTGGGCCATGAAACACGCTTCTAAAATCAAGTTGACTGTAGATGATTTTGTTTTGGTTGGAATGAACTATAATTATTTCATGATTCCAAGACTTGCATATCCAAAGGATAATCTTGAAAAACTAAAACAACAGATTCTGGATAACCAGGAGATGATAACAGAATTAAAGGCAATATGGGATAAGGGCGAACACGAAACAATTGCTGATGACATTTTACAAATAATGGAAAAGTATTTTGGTAAAATACATTCCAAGTAATCCTCTTTTTAAAAGATGGTAAAACCAGATACAATGTTACAGTATCTTAACGCACTATATACTAGATTCAACCTAGTAATACATGAAGATAAAACTTTCATCCAAAACTGGAAAGCCAAAATGTATCCATGATGAATATGCCCCAAAAGAAAATATTAATTCCATAATAGAGTGTGGGGAAAACAAGATCAAACAAATCCCCAGAAGGATTTCAGAAAACGAGATAAAACTGGAATCGATGGAGGCTCATTCAGACTAGTTAAAGGAATCAAACGAGGCAGAGAAAGAACACAAAAAGGATCTGAGGTTATTTTTGGACCTGCTATCCAAGTATAAAGTCATGATCAGATAATTTGGAAATAGGTGTTTTTTGCACAAAATGGCATTCATTAGATTTTACTGCTCGCTCCACCAATGATGTTTCTCTTCCACATTATGGTGCATGAATCTGTGCAGTAATTTCTTGAGATATGAATATGTGTTTAACTTCATTGGGGAATAATTTCCTTCTTCCACACGTTGCATGCAGGGCATCTGTTTGTAATTTTATCATCTATTTTTTTCAAAAACACGTTGCCACAATTCTCGCAGGATCTTAGATCATCAATAGCAATCATTGTGTTGTCTCCACAATCTGGACTTGCTTGTCTTTCAAATGGGTTTTTTCATGGTCTAGCACTTTTTGAAAATTGCCTTGCCATGCTTCCCACCTAAAATTGCAATGCTTGCAGCGATACGCCATTTATTTTTCTATCCTCACTAATCTCTTTTCTTCAGATTCTTTGAATGCGTTAACGTCCTTTGATGTCTTTTCTTTTCTTCCTTTGAATTTTGCAAAAATACTTTCTAACATGATTTACTATGTTGCCACGGGCTTATAAAGACAGAAAAATCCAACCAAAAGACCACAAAACGCAGCTGAGTAGTTAATTCAGTCCTTCCTTGCAGATATGCAAACTCACACCACTACGTTACTGACACCATCAATTTCGCTTAAAGAGTTTGTTCATTGCAGGTTAATTAGGATGAAATGGCTATTGACATCATGAACACGATGCAATCATGGAATCAAAAAATATGTTCGGACTGCAA
Organism: Candidatus Nitrosopumilus sp.; assembly: GCF_029882185.1. Lineage (GTDB taxonomy): Archaea > Thermoproteota > Nitrososphaeria > Nitrososphaerales > Nitrosopumilaceae > Nitrosopumilus. Next base: position 2,715 of record NZ_JAOULD010000069.1, read on the forward strand.
GAGAATGCATTGCCAAAAAGGATGCAATTGTGATTGTCATTGGGAGCCTTAGAGCAATTGGCACAGGGTATGGTTACTCAAGATACATGTCCTCATGATGCTAAAGTCAGGATGGCAGGACTCAAGGACATGTACGAATGTACAAATTGTCACAAATTCATTTCCATGATTAAACCAAAAGAGATTGATCATACCGCGCCCCAATATTTGGAAAACAGCTGGGAAGATGACTAGGATTATTGCAAAACATCAAACTAATAAAATATGTTTTCTGTAGTCTGCATCAGGTTAAGCAACATGACAGAATGTTTTAGATGTCATTTATGTTGGAAAGCACCCTTTCAAGATCTTGCTTTTCATATCTCAGACTCTTAACAGTTGAACTGTCCTGCAGAGTCAGGGAAAACTTTTGCAGCATTGATTTGTTTTCATCAGAAAGCCCAGAGGTCATAATTATGCCATTTAGAGCATTTGATAGATGAACAAGTTTTCTCGTTTCTATTTTCTTATCGGTGTTGTTGGCCAAAGAAATCTGATTGGCCAGTTCATCATTAATTTCATTTAAAATTTCAGTTATCTGATTTGACACAAGAGACATGCTATCTTATAGTCGTTCTAGTTAATTAAGATGTGACAACATTCAGCAGAAGTTGTTTTGTTGTCATATGATGGCATTAATTTTAAGACGGCATTAATATTCAACGTCCAAACACATCATTTGTTTTACAAATAAATTATTTTAAAACACAGTATTCTGAATTTACCGAATTTTTTTTATTTTTTACAGCATAATGTCTCTGCATATCCGTTTGTCATCTTGCTATCTGTGGAATAATGCCAAACTGCCTTGTATTCTTTTCCACATTTATTGCACATTTCTGTCATTGTTTGTTTTTCTCCATTAGTTTAAAGTAATTATCATACTTGGAATCAGATGATTCTGATTTGAAGATATTTTGATGTAATGGCTTACTGCATTTCTTGCATGTAGGAACTCTCCAACTTGCTTGATTTCCACAGTAAGCGCATCGCATTTTTACTAGCTCTTTTTTTGCTTATTGTTTTTCTGTTTTAGCAGGTTCGTCTTTTTTTGTTTCGTCTTTTTTGCTGTCCTTCTCTACGGTTACTGCCTCAGCTGCAGTTGTTGCGTTTTTTTCTTTATTTTCCATGACTATATAGATCTCTTTTATCATATATACCCACACATTGATAATTTATAGAATCACCAAAAATCATATAGAATTTCAGGCATAAATCTCAGAAATTACGCTGGTATTTATCACAGAGAAACATTATCACCGCATGTTTGAAAAAATAATTAAAAAAATTGGATTGGGTTCATGCAAGACCAAAGTCGCTGGGAATGCAGACGAATCTAAAGAATCTACAAAAAAGAAACCAGAGGAGAAAGCAAAATAAAATGGAGTACCAATGTGAGCATTGCAATTTTCATTGGACAGGAACATCATACACTTTTGATAAGGTACGCAATCATGAAAAAACTCATTTGGATTCTTCCAAAGTTAAGGAACTAATGTAATCATTGAAGATTCAGGATGGTTTGTATTACTTCAATGACTTTTTTTGAATTGTTATAGGAATCTTCTTGGATTTGAAGTGTTTTTATTTTGTAGTAGGTGATTGGAAATTTAGACAGATAAACAATGTTTAAAAAAATTAAATTGATTAAAAAATGCTGAAATATTTTAAAATTCTAAAATAACATTATCCTTTATGAGGATGATTTCTTGATTTATACAAATTTCAGTTTTTAGTTCAATTCACACCATGCGTTTTTATTTTAACGTCGTGTTGCATGTCCTTTATTTTTTTCAGTATTTCGTCAATGATGGGCTCAATCTTTGTATTAGATTCGGCAGATATCAATACCAGATAGTCATTGACTGGAATCGTGATTATCTTTATGTTCTTTCTTTTTGATACTATGTAGTCAAGTGGTCCCAAGACGTCATCAAGATCTTTTTTCATGAATAGTTCTAATGCATGCTCCATACACATTTTGTACTGTTCTACCTCTGCAATTGGAATAATTCCTTTTTTGTATTTACTTGTTACAAGATTGCCCATGTTATTTATCACCCCGACAAATCTAATCTCTGGAAAATTCAGAATGTATTTACTCGTAGATTCCCAGGGCGAAATATTTTCAAATATTAAATTTGACATCACATTATATCGTTGTTGTTTGTATTAAGGAT
>NZ_JAOULD010000070.1 GCF_029882185.1 Candidatus Nitrosopumilus sp.
ATTCCTCAGAATACAAATCATGAAAAAGCAGAATCTGAAACACATATTCCAAAATGGTTAAAAAATAATGCTGAATGGTGATCTCAAGGTTTGTTATCAGATGGAGTTCAAATAGTATTCAGTATTTGATAGCTAATGAAATGATCTAGAATAATCTAAAATGAAATCTATTCTAGATAAATTAGCAAATTTTGATGCATACATAAAGGGAATTATTTTTTGAGGCAAATTACTACCCTGATTTTATGAAGTAACTAAAAATGATCTGAAATGCTTCCTAATCAGTGGCTCAAAATGTAGAATTTTAAGATGGAATAAAAATGGAATTTAAGACCAACGACGATTTGTCGTCTGGTGACAATTCCAACTGAATTGTATTATCTAAAATAGTAGTTAGGGATTACTGAGGATTTGTATGAATGATTTGTTCATTAGGGTTTTAAGTAAATTTTGTAATCACATATCATGTCAACAATAATTCAATACAAATATGACAAAAACTCTAATCAATCATTTTCTCCGGAGGAATGTAAAGTCAAAAATCCGGTTTCAACCAATGTCTCTGCATTGGATATGATAGGATTAACATGGATCTTTGATGAATGACGATGAGTATGAGCCTACCTAAATTTTCTTATCTGTTGATTAATCACCCAATAGATTACAACAGTATTACTCTTGTTTGAAAGTTATCTTTTCCTATCACGCAAAATAAATTCACATTCATTGTAATCTTAGTGTGAATAAGACAAAGTTTAATGAATTTCCAAGAATAGGGATTGTCATTATTGCCAGAAACGAGGCTAACAATATTTATGATACACTTGATGCCTTATCTCAGCAAACAATTCCGTTAACTCAAATAGTATTGGTTGATGATAATTCAACTGATGATACTGTAAAAATTGCAAAAAATTTTGATGTTGAGATTTTAACTTTTCCTGAGATTCATGATAATTGGGTAACACGTCCAGAGCTTGCCAAAGTTTTCAATTATGGCTTGAACCATTTGAATGTGGATAACCTTGATTTTATTTCAATAGTGGGCGCAGATCACCTGTTGTCTTCTGACTATTATGAAAAAATAACAGAAAAGATGATGACAGATGATTCTGTTGTTGCGTCTGGTGCAATTCAAGGTGAAATAGCTACGGCACCCAGAGGCTCGGGGCGTGTTATCAGAAAAGATTATTGGAAATCAATAGGTTCTAAATTACCTGTAAATTTTGGTTATGAAACATACGTCTACGTAAAAGCTATGCAATTAGGATTCAATATCAGTTATTATGAGGATATAAAAACAAAGACTGCCAGAAGAACCTCAATTACGTACAAACCCATAATGTATTACCATTACGGCTATGCCATGCAAGCCCTTGGATATCCCTTATTACACACATTTCTAAGATCGTTGTTGCTATTAAAACGCGGAAAAGGATTCAAAAGTTTCATGTTCTTTCTGAAGGGATATTTTTCAAACAAGGAAATATTTTATGAAGAATCTCTTCGAAATTTTGTATCAAAAAAATATAATACAAAACACGTTCTATCCAATCCTACTAAGAAATTCAAGAGGTTTATGGAAACCAAATATTGATTTGAAAACTATGAGTAATTTTTAGGCAAATGTAAAGGAAGTCCACGGAAAATTTTTCATCGGTTTCTCAAAACATTAAGTGCAGAACCAGCTTTGAACCACTCAATCTGAGATTGATTGTATGAATGATCAAGTAAGAGTTGATCTTGACTCCCATCTTTGTGTAAAAGGATGCATTTTACCTGTTTGTGTGGCTCCAATTCATCTAATTCTAAAAGACTGAGTTTATCATCTTCTAAAATTTTTTCATAGTCATCTGTATTGCTAAAGGTGAGTGCCAGAATTCCTTGTTTTTTCAAATTTGTTTCGTGAATTCTAGCAAAGCTTTTGGTGATTACTGCCGCACATCCTAGATATCGAGGAGACATTGCAGCATGTTCTCTGCTGCTGCCTTCACCATAGTTATTATCACCTACAATCACCCATCTCATTTGTTTTTCTTTGTATTGCCTTGCAATACTTGAGAATGTTTCAAGTTGGTTATTGAGCATGTTCTTGCCCTTTCCTATCTCATCACTGAATGCATTGACTGCTCCCAAAAGCATGTTATCGCTCAAATTATCTAAATGGCCGCGAAGTGACAGCCAAGCACCAGCAGGAGAAATGTGATCAGTGGTACATTTTCCTTTGGCTTTAACTAGAACTGGCAAATCAATAAAGTCTCCACCATCCCATTTTGAAAAAGGTTCTAAAAGTTGCAGTCTTTTACTGTTAGGATCGATTATTACTTCAAGATCATCTGAGTTTTCAGGAGGTGCAATGAAAATGCCTTCAGGAATCATAAATCCATCTTCAGGAACTTCTGGTGCAGGTTTGGGAGGATCTAGTTTGAATTTTGTCCCATCAGAGGCTGTAAGCTCATCTTTCAACGGATTAAAAGATAACCTACCTCCTAAAGCTAATGCGATAATCATCTCAGGACTGCCAATAAAATTCAAAGTACTACGATGACCGTCATTTCTTCCTGGAAAATTTCTGTTAAATGTTGTAACAATAGTGTTTTTTTCTTCATTTTCTAATTCAGGTCTATTCCATTGTCCAATGCAAGGTCCACAAGCATTTGCCAAGACAGTTGCTCCAATTTCCTTAAGAGAATCCATTTGGCCATCTCGTTCTATAGTTCCACGAATTTGTTCAGAGCCAGGAGTGATTAACAGAGGAATTTTAGACTTTATTCCTTTGTCTTTGGCTTGCTTAGCAATACTTGCAACTCTAGACATGTCTTCATATGAGGAATTAGTACAACTTCCAATCAATGCGACGGATATTGGATCAACATAATCATTTGATTTTACATCATCACATAATTTTGAAATTGATCTAGCCAAGTCTGGAGTATGAGGGCCAACAATGTGAGGCTCTAATGTAGAGAGATTGATTTCAATTACTTTGTCAAAAAAGATTTCGGGATTTGATTCAATCTCAGGATCTGCTACAAGTAATTCTTTGTTTTGATTTGCTAGTTCAGCAATTTTTTCTCTGTTTGTATATTTCAGATAGGTCTCCATCCTTTCATCATATGGAAAAATAGAACAGGTCGCCCCAATCTCTGCACCCATATTAGTAATGGTAGCCTTACCGGTACAGCTGATAGATTTTGTACCAGGACCAAAGTATTCCACGATCGAATTAGTTCCTCCAGAAACTGTTAATTCTTCTGCAACTTTAAGTATGATATCTTTGGGTGCGGTCCATCCATTAAGTTCTCCAGTTAATTTAACACCAATTTTTTTTGGGTAAAGTAACTCCCAAGGAAGACCAGCCATAGTTTCAGCTGCATCTAACCCGCCTACACCAACTGCAATCATTCCAAGTCCTCCAGCATTTGGAGTGTGAGAATCAGTACCAATCATCAAGCCTCCTGGAAATGCATAATTTTCAAGAACCACTTGATGAATGATTCCAGCACCAGGTTTCCAAAAACCACACCCATGTTTTGCAGCTGCAGACTGCAAAAATTTGAAAACCTCACTATTTTCATCAAGTGAAACTTTCATGTCAACATCACCTTGAACCTCAGCTCTAATCAGATGATCACAATGAACAGTTGTTGGCAAGGCAGATTGTTTAAGACCAGCTTGCATAAATTGGAGCATCACCATTTGACCGGTAACGTCTTGTAATGCAACTCTGTCAGGTTTAAGAAAAACATAATCTTTTCCGCCAGCAAGAGGTTTATCAGGAATTTCGTAAAGGTGTCCAGATAGAATTTTCTCAGTAAGTGTGAGTGGTTTTCCGAGCATATTTCGATATTTCACAATATTTTCTTTAATTTTTGAATAAACATTTGAAACAAGTTGAGGGGTAGTATTTACATCCATAGAAAACATTGAATTTCTCCAGAATTTAATACTTACAATTTAAAATTTAGAAAAAATAGCAAAAAAGTTACCAAATTCCTTAACAATTATAAGCGAAAAGCATGTTTTACTACATTGTTGGAGAGTAGTATGTTTTTTGGAGTGATTTGTAAATATGGTCAATAAGGGTTTTCCAAAATTTGGAATGTCACAAGCCGGAGCTTTTGTTGCAGCATTAAAAAATTACAATTTACCAGACTTTATTTTAGTTTTAATTGCCAAAGAATGTAAATCAGATCTTCTAGAAAGAGGTAGAATTGATGACAGATTACAAAGTATGAATGATGATGCGTTAGAATTACTGCACAAGGTTTTTGTGGATTGCGAAGAAGATGAGTCAGGAAAATATGCACAATATAGATTCTACGCATATGTTTCAAGTATGTATCACAAATGTGAAGTTTTAGTTAATGAAACAATTCCTGGCGAATCAGGAAAAAATCACAAAATCCCTGTCGCTGTAAAAAATAACGGAATGTACATTTCAGTTGCATATAACAAGGCAACTGGCAATCCTGTCAATAAAAAAGAAACTGCTAGATTTTATGAAATGGTAGATGATATCAAAAAAGGAGATCACGGAACAATGTTGTCTGATGCAATTTATGGTTCCTCAGTGGGATTTAGAGGAGATGCATTAGTTGAGCTTGAGAATTTAAGCAAATCAAGAACAAATGATCCTGAAAATAAACTAGATTTCAAAACAGCAAACTTTGAAAACAACATCTATTCAGTTACAAAGTGTTAACTTGAAAAATTATTTAAAAATTTGATTGAGAAACATCGATTGTTAAAAACATAGGCTTACCATCAGTCTTTTGAAAGTCCTCATCATATTGTTCAAATTCTAGTTGTTCAAAGAGATGTTTTGTCCAGATATCGTGAACTTCTTGAATGAATTTTTTGTGTCCAAGTTTTCGTAAAAACTCATGAAGTAAAATATGAGATACAGTTGTACAGT
>NZ_JAOULD010000023.1 GCF_029882185.1 Candidatus Nitrosopumilus sp.
ATTCATCCAGGTACATAATACCAAATTCCACCCTCTTTGCAATATCCCAGAGCGGGGAAAGTGCAGACGTGCTTGAGGCAGTCTCCATAGGAAAAGCAAAGAATGCAAAGATACTGTCCATGGTAAACACAAAGAATTCTGCACTTGCACGGGAATCCATATTTTCAATAGGGCTTAACTGCGGCCCCGAGATAGGCGTTGCCGCAACAAAAAGCTTTACTTCCCAAATGGCAATACTTTACAAAATTGCAGACAAGCTGTGTGACGGATGTCTTGCTGTAGATTTTAAAGCAATCTCCAAGGCATATGCTGAGATTCTGTCAGACACATCCAAAATCAAGGAATTGTGCAAATCCATTAAAAACATTTCAAACCTTTTTGTCATTGGCAGAGGAATTCATTATCCGCTGGCAAAGGAGGGGGCGCTAAAAATAAAGGAAATCACATACGTTCACGCAGAGGGAATTGCCGGAGGCGAACTCAAGCACGGTCCCCTTGCACTGATGGATTCCTCAGCCTATGTCATCATAATCAACCCTGATGATGATTCCCATGTGGACAACATCAGCAGCATGCACGAGATAAAAGCACGCGGTGCCAAAGTCATCGGCATTTCCAACATACATAACCCCAACTATGATTACTGGATTGAGATTCCTACCATAAGCAAGGAATTCTATCCGTTGATTGAGATAATCCCTTTGCAGCTTATCGCGTATTATCTTGCTTTGGAGAAGGGAGTTGATCCTGATTTTCCAAAAAACCTTGCCAAATCTGTCACTGTCAAATGACAGAATATTTGACAAGTTTCAGATGTGACTGCAGAATCTTTTCAAAGGGATGATAAGTAAATTAAAGCCAATAGAAATGCCTCATGATTGTAATTGTTACTGTGATAATTATCATAATTAAACATTATTGGGAGGTGTACCACACCTTGACTGAAATAGTTGGTAGTGCAGCAGATGAGAAATTTTATCACAATTAACATCATTTGGAATCAATCTATCAAAGGTGTACAAAAACCTCTCATCTGATGACATGGTAAATCTGACCATAGAGAGAAAAGAGGGAGGTTAATTCCACGGATTCCATTTCAATTAATATTGGTAAGTACACCTGACGCTCACCTGATGACAGGTTTATCGTATATGATGACAAAACATAGTATTTTCAATAATCTTATGGTTAATTTTTTATTTATTAATTCTATGTGAAAATGTCTTAAATCATATGGCCAATCTGAATCTTTTCTAGATTCTCCCTGATGAGTTTGCTCTTCTTTACCTCCCTTCTAAAATTAACTAGGTTTTTATTTTTGATATCTTAAATGTAAATATCATGTCTGATGATGGTTTGAAACTATATACTGAAAAATGTAATCAACTCTTGAATGAATCTGAAATTCGCTTTGCTGGAATTGTGGATAAAAATGGCGATCTAATATCTGGGGGCTTCAAAAAAGGTCTTGTGCCTCATGAAGGTGATGAAACACGTCTGCAATCATTTTTAGAATTTGTTTCAAAAGCATCTATACGAAAAGAATACGATGAAAGTTTAGGTCCAATCAACTACCTTGCAGCTCGAAGAGACAAAGCTGTTTTAGTGAGTTTTCCGTTTCCAATCACACAAATTCTCTTGTTAATTTCTGCTGAACCTACTGCCAACATTGAAAGTTTGGCAAAAAAGGTAGTCGAAATTTTTACTGATGTAAATTAGATCGAGATCTTTTCAATCTGACGAATTCTTTAATTATATGTGAATTAATTTAGTCTCTGAACCTGCGTTCATTTTTTGCGTTTTTTGTTATCTATTTTTACATTCTCTAGTTTTACATATGGTTTTGCTACTGTTAATGATTTCACTACTGACAAATCATCATACTCTACTGGGGACTCAATCAAAATTTCTGAAACTGTTGATTATGACCCTGCACTTTTTTCAGTAATTGTTCAAATAGTTACTCCTAGCAGGAAAGGTCTATCTCATATTGATAGTGTTGTGCCAAAAAGTGATGGAACTTTTACAAAAACTATACATGCTGGAGGTCCAACTTGGGATGAAACTGGCAAATACAAAATAAAAATTTCATATGGCGGTAACCTTGAAAATTTAATAGATTATCAAAAAACATCCGATTATACTCCACTACAACCAACTGAACCAAAAAATACTCCAAAAAATTCTTTGACTGAAACACCCCCCACAGATAAAATCCCTCTTGAAAATTTGGATATCTCTTTTACAGAAAATCCAAAAATACGAATTTTGGGATTTCCTTCATTTGATAAATCACCACAATACTATATTGACAGATACAATAATGAACCTGAATACCAATCTTGGTTTGATTCTCAATTTCCGGAACAAACAATTTACAGCGTATTGGGATTTTCCACTTTTATCCCTGATTGGATAAAAGCATATGCGAAGAATTGGGCAGTTGGAGATGTTTCTGATGATGAGTTTATGACGGGCTTGGATTTTATACTTCAAAACAAAATCATAGGGATTCCTAATTTTACATATAATGATTCATCCATAGATCATATCCCATCATGGTTTAGAAATACATCTCATTGGTGGTCAAATGATCTAATTTCTCAACAAGAATTCCTTAATTCAATAAAATATCTAATTCGAGAAGATATTATATTGATTGAATAATTTAGAATACTTTTAATTTGATTCACTATAATCTCTTACATGAAAGCTACATTTGCTGCAGGATGCTTTTGGCATGTTGAAGACCTGCTAAACAAAACAAAGGGGGTAAAATCCACTGCAGTAGGTTACATTGGTGGGCAGATTCCAAATCCAACTTATGAAGAAGTATGTACTGATAAAACAGGCCATGCTGAAGCTGTAGAAGTAAATTATGATCCTGATGAAATTTCTTTTGAAGAGCTTTTAGATGTATTTTGGTCTAATCACAATCCCACCACTTTAAATCGTCAAGGCCCAGATGTTGGAATTCAATATCGCTCTGCAATTTTTTACCATGATGAAAAACAAAAAGAAATAGCTGAAAATTTAAAACATTCTCTTGAAAAGTCAGGAAAATACGATAACCCCATTGTCACTGAAATAGTCCCGGCTCCTATATTCTACAAGGCAGAAGAATACCATCAAAAATATTTCAAAAAGCATGGATTTTCTTAGATTAATTTACAACAACAGCTGGAATTTTTGATGTACGTATAACATAGTTTGAAACGCTTCTAAAAAACATCTCTTTTGCAGAACTACAAGACCCTATGACAATCATGTCAAAATTACCTTTTACCGTGTGCAAGTTTTATTATGTTGTATCCTATTTCTTCTCTTGCAATCTTTTCATTAAACACGATCCCGTTTTAACAGTTAAATTTTTTGCCTCTTCCATGAATTCTTTAACTTTGACATTTAGCACTTTTTCCACCGAGTCTACTCTAAATTCTGAATGGGGGCATAAATTGAGTAAATTCCCGTGATAGGGTTCCACAATTTCTAGCTAGCATAATTGTTGTTTCTAAACATCTTATGGAGTTTTTAGATCCATCCAACGGAACCAAAATTTTTGAAATCTTTTGTTTTATTACAATCTTTCTCAAATACAGATACTAAAAAACATACTTCAAATGTTTGAAAATATCGAATGTCTTTATTGTGACTGATCGACAAATTCCTGAAAACTTATCTAGTCATAACATTTGTTGCTAAAATAATGGAAGAAAAATTCCTCAAAATAGATGGAAATAAAATTCGGTATTTGGAATCTGGTAATTCTAAAAACACTCTTGTCCTACTCCATGGTTTGGGGGCATCAGCTGAGAGGTGGCTAAACGTACTACCACTTTTTTCAAAAAATTATAATGTGATTGTTCCTGATTTGATAGGATTTGGATTAAGCGATAAGCCACTAACGGATTATACTCCTGAATTCTTTTCTGACTTTTTAGAAAAATTTTTTGCACAAACTGGAATTTCTCGTCTGAACTTGATTGGATCTTCATTAGGAGGTCAAATTGCAGCTACTTATACTTCAACACATCCTGATGAAATTGAAAAACTTATTCTTGTTTCTCCTGCTGGGGCAATGCAACAATCAACTCCTGCACTTGATGCATATGTCATGGCAGCACTATATCCTAGTGAAATAACTGCAAAAAATGCATTTGAATTAATGGAGGGTTCTGGAGAAGAAATTCCACAAGAAATTATTACTGGTTTTGTTGAGAGAATGCAATTGCCTAATGCAAAACTTGCATTCATGTCTACTGTATTAGGTTTGAAAAATTCCAAACACATTTCTACAAAACTTGGATCTATTAAGACCCCTACCTTGATAATTTGGGGTTCAGTAGATCCTGTAATTCCTATTGATTATGCAGATAGTTTTGTTTCAGCAATCCAAGACTGTAGATTTTTTAGAATGGACGGGATTGGCCACACTCCATACGTACAAGATCCTGAAACTTTTGCTTCCAAGGCATTAGAGTTTTTGAATGGAGTTTAGATCTGTTTAAATACATCTAATTCCATTCATTACATATGAGTGGTAATCAAAACCTATACGACCCTTCTGAGATGTTTAAATCTTGGATTCAAAAAAGTGGACGTGCTCAAGCAGAATTTATGAAAAATTTTGGTTCTTTGATGACAAATCAATCTGGCCAAACTTTCAATCCTTTAGAAACTCTCAAAGGTGTTTCTGAAACTGCACGACAAACTCAATCTAACATGATGAATAACATGTCTACCATGCAAAGCAAAAGCATGGATACTATGTTTAGCATAGGACAAATGCTTCCTTCTTTCATGAATTGGGGTGCTTACAAAACTACAATCAGTAGCAATGGCAGAATCTCAATTCCTGAAGCTGAACGTAATGCCCTCGGCTTAGGTGATGGTGATTTAGTTCAAGTCATTATTTTACCTATAGCCAAAAAATCAAAAAATAAGGAGGTGAAACAATGAGTAAAAACGAAACAACACAAACAAATTCCAAAGATGTATTTTCTGTATATCAAGAAAATGTTGACAAACTCTTCAACGGTATTAAACAATCAGTACCACAATATCATCAATCAATCACTAATATGCAACAGGAATACCTTCAAGCATATGAAAACGCAATAGATTCATCTATCACACTACAAAAAGAATATGTAAAGAAAATAGGTATTGCAGCAAACATCCCTGAAGCAACATTAAAAGTAATTAATGATACTACAGAAGAATTTGTAAAGGCAGCTTCTATACAAAATCAAATGACCCTTGCAACTATCGATGCAACCCAACAAAACATAAAGACTTTCAACGATAATGCAAAAACATTTGCTGACCTAAACAGAAACATTCTACAATCTTGGATTTCTGCATTCACTACAAAAACAAATTAGTGAATAACCTATTTTTTAATTTTTTCCTTTTTTATGATCTTTCAGCTAACCATTTTCCTAATTCTGGTAAAACTTTCTTTTGAGATAATGAACTAGCTATCATTCCCACATGGCCTGTAGGATACATTCTCAATGTTTTATCTTCACTTCCAATTGCATAGTGTAGAGGCATACTGCACTCTGGTGATACTAGATGATCCCCTACTGCGATTTGTGTGAATGTGGGCATGTCTATTTTCTTCAAATCTATATGTTCTCCCCCTATGTGCATTTTGTTTTGAATTAACAAATTGTCCTGATAGATGTCTTTAATCCACTGTTTGAATAGCTCTCCTGGGATTGGAGGCGTGTCTCCTAACCATTTTTCAACCCTGAGAAAATTGTCTACAAATTTTTTATTATCTATATTTTTGAAAAATTTTACATATTTTTCTATTCCTTGCTCAAATGGCTTTAGCACTGAAAAACAATAATACATGAACTCTGGAGGCATATTGCCGATAGTTTCAACCATCTTATCCACATCCATATGCTTTGCAAGATTGCTTATGACTGTAGTATCTCTCCATCCGTCAATTACCGGTGCTGTGGCAATGTAGTTTTTCACACTTTCTGGATGTAATGCTGTATATGCTGTTGAAATTGTTGCTCCAGTACAATACCCTTGCAATGAAATTTTTTCATTGGATGATTCGTTTTTGATATATTCAACAGCTGAATCCAGGTATCCATTAACATAATCGTCAAAATCCAGATATTTGTCCATGCTGGTCGGCGTTCCCCAATCTAACATGTATATGTCAAATCCTTGCTGAAGAAGATTTCTTACCCAGCTTTTTTCTGGTTGAATGTCTAGTATGTGATATCTATTGATTAATGCATATGATATTAGAAGAGGCGTCTTGTGTTGTTTTTCTGTAAGTGATCTGTAATGCAATAATCTCGTCTTATCTAACTCAAATACCGTATCGTGAGGTGTCACTTCTAAACTGATTTCATCAGGTGCAGACACAAGTTTTGGTGCATCAATTACATTCTTGCTGAATTTTAAAACTTCTTCTATGATTTTTGGATCAATTTTAGATTCACTTTGCATTTTTCTTTGCCTCTCTTTTCTTTAATTCAAGTTCAATCTTCCCTACTCTTTTTTTCAATGAGTGAAGTTCTTTGTAAACTTCATCAATTTCTTCTTTGCTTGGAAGATTTACTGATTGTAAAACTACATTTGCAATGTTGTTCCAATGTTTAGTCAATTCTAATTCTTTTGATACTAATTTTCCATAATTTTCCCCAAATTCTTTTGAATCAAACAATTCGGTAAAATCATTATCAAATATATCGATCCAAATTCTTTTGAATGCTTCAATTTGTTCGACATCTTGTGGGACTACAGGGGCTTTTAGATTTACTTTCTTTTGAGCAACTTCCCATGCATTTGCTAATTGTTTATAGTATTCTGTAAGGTATTGGTTAAACCCCATCAAATCTTCATTGATCTCAATTAATTCTGTAGTTACTTTTTTTGAATTTGCTGCAAATGCCCTCATCGGTCCTGTGGATGTCAAAGCCTGTGGTTTACTGGACATCAAATGTATCAGATCCGTCCAAAACAATGACAGGTGTTTGTAGTAATCCATTGTGGTTTTTGAAGAATCCATCTGCACAGATATCTATAATTACAGAGTGCAATAAATAGTTCGATTGCCAAATTAGACTAAATGTGCTGAATATGTCTTCAAAACACGGGATTGATTTCCAAGATGTGTTTTGGCAGGCTCGTCCATTTTGACACCTTGTACTATGGGAGATTGTAATTTTCTTGAGGATTGGAAGCGATGTTGGTGAGGGTTTAGATATCATTCTTCAAAGTTTATGAAATAATAAAATTCTTCTAAAATCCTTCTTTAAATGCATCATAATCACAACAACTTAATTCTTCTAATCTTACAACCAAATAATGTCTACACAAAGTGTTAGTTGGGATGAGATTGAATCTCTTGTTGAAATTCTTGCTAAAAAAATTCTAAAATTACCGAGAACTTTTTCTAGCATTACTACACTTAGTAGAGGAGGATTGGTTCCCTCACGTTTACTTGCAGACCATCTTGGAATTAAGAAAATCTACGTGGATAAAAAAAAGATTTCATCTGATTCTTTGTTTGTTGATGACATATTTGATACTGGGGATACATTCAATGAAGTGATTCCTAAGGTTGATGATCCTTCAAAATTAGTTTTTGCCACTCTATTTGCAAGACGTGGCAAAAAATATCCTAAACAGATTGTTTATGCTAAAAAAACAAATAACAACGCATATGTAATTTTTCCTTGGGATAAATTAGAGTTTCATAGAATACAAAAATGATGCTTTGTATTTTTAATCATCAAGCATTTTTCTCAAACCTGAACATCTATTTCTAATTGTCACCTCTGTAACTCCTGATGCAATTGAGATATCTTTTTGTGATTTGATTTCTCCTGTACTAATACATGCCAGATAAAGTGCAGCTGCAGCAATTCCCATTGGATCTTTTCCTGCAACCATTCCTAGATCTTTTGCTTGATTTAGAATTGTAATTGCTTTACGTTTACTTTTCTCACTTAAATCTGCAATACTGGCAATCCTTGATACTCCCTTGACTGGATCAACCACGGGCATTTTTAGTTCCAATTCTCTGAAGATCAATCTATAACATCTTGCAACATCTTTTCTTCTGATGTTTATTCCCTTCGCAATATCGTCTAACGTTCTTGGCGTCTCTGTATTTCTACATGATGCATAAAGACATGCAGCAACTAATCCTTGAATCGAGCGACCTCTAACTAATTTTTTTTCCATAGCTTTTCTGTAAATGTAAGCTGCTTTTTCAATAACTGCGTCTGTTAAAGCAAGTTTATCTTTTAATTTGTCCATTTCATTTAGTGCTTGTCTTAAATTTCTGTCTGCAGAAGAATGTGCCTGGCTTCTGCTGTCCCAGGTTCTTAATCTTTCAATTGAGCTTTTTACACTTGCAGACAATGGTTTTCCAGTTGCATCTTTGTTTGCTGCACCAATCACTGTTGATAGTCCCATATCATGCATTGTAAGAGAGGTGCCAGCTCCAGTTCTTGCCTTGTTACCTTCATCGTTTGAAAAGGAACGCCACTCAGCGCCCGTATCTGCAATCTTATCTGTGACTACCAATCCACAGTTACTGCAAAACAATTCTCCTGTGTTTTGATCTGTGACCATTTTTTTATCTCCACATGATGGACATTTTGGCCCTGCAGTCATTGGATTTTTAAGCATGATATTGATAATCCGAAAAATACCTTATTATCAATTTTACATACTATCTGCAGGTTAATTGTGTGTAGGTCAAGCTAACACTCATTCTTGTTTCTTAGAATGTCTGTTGGTTTTACAATCTTAACTTAGACAGTATGATTGAACTAAGCAATTCACGCTTTGGCAAAGTAAAGTATAATGTGAAAGAGGACATACACAGTATCAACATACTGCATGGAGTATGTGAAAATTTTTCGATGTTTCTGTCTGAAACCCACAGAGATCTAGCAGAAAATCTTTCAATAAGATATACCGTCGAACATATAGATAATAACATGATCTGTATGAAATTTGAAAAGCAATTAATTCTTAGAATTATGAGGGTTTTTAGAATTGAGGATAGAGAATTAACCTTACAATCCTATCTAAAATTATGAAATTTTATCTACATGCAAAACATGTGATGTTGTTTCAACTCTCAGAAAAAATTCATGTGAAATTAAGAACAGCAAAATCTATGAAAATAATTTATTATTGTTACGTCACTTTGTTTATCATTCTGGAATTGATGTAATTTCTTCTAATTCTTTTAGTTTTTCTGTAGGTGTAAATGGGTATTTTAAAATTACGTCGTTGATGGATTTTTTATAATTATTTATCATAATGCTGTTTGGTTTTTCTTTTGACGCTTTTTCAAAATGTGTAATTGCTTCTTGATATTATCCTAGGTTTCCAAAACATACTCCCATTCCAGTAAATGAGATAGCATCATTTGGTTTGAGCAGTAGCATTTTGAAGAATCAAGGTTGAACTACATAAAATTACAAATAAAAAGAAACAATTTTTATCTCTTATGTTTAAGCATATTGGATTTTGTTTATACTTTATTTCTAATTGGTACTCTTCCAATGTTTGTTTCAAGGATATCTTACTGACTTCGAGACCTTGGAAAATCTTTAATTGATAATGATTATGTGCTTTTATATTGACAGATCTTGGTACTGGCGAAATCATTTATGAATTACGCAAGAAGATACAAGAAATTCAAACAAGATTAGATGGATTGGGCGAACCTGCGACTGATATCCCTGAAATGATTCAAAGTGCCAATTTACTACGTTTAAACGAATATCTCTCAAAAGCCAATGAAAATAAATCTGAATTGCTAATTGCATATAAACAATATTCCTCTGCCCTTGAAGAGTTATTGTCTTCTGTTTTTGATATCCAAAAAGATCTTAAGGATATTTTGAAAGAACAATCTTCTTTGATTGTAGATTCTTCTAATAAAACAACAAAACCTAAAATAAAATCCAAGAAAAAATAATTTTATTTTGATAAGTGTACAATATCTCCAGCAATAACTTTGTGGGTTTTGCTATTTTCTGTAATTATTAATGCCCCGTCATCATCAATCTTCGTTGCTTTTCCAGTGATCTTTCCATTTGTGGTGTCTAATTCTATATTTTTTCCTATTGTTGATGACCTTTTTGTCCACTCTGAAATAATCTTCTTTGTTTGTTTGGCATTTAATAATTTGTAAATTTTTTCTAATTCTAACAAAAATGTTTGAACAAGTTGTACAGGCTTAATTTCTTGTTTTTCTTTCTTCAATGATGCCACTCCGTAAAAATTAGGAGTTTCTTTAAGTGCTTTTTCAATTTGTTTTACATTGACATCAAAATTAATTCCGACCCCTAACACCAAATTTTCAATCTTGTTTGATTCTAATGATACATCCACTAACATTCCTGCTACTTTCTTGCCTTTTATTGTTAAATCATTTGGCCATTTTAATTTGGGTTTTATAGAAAATATTTTTTCTATTGCAATTGACAATGCAAGTGCTGATGCTATGGGGAATAATGTTGTAATTGAAATGTCAAATTTCGGTTGAAGTATAATTGAAATCCAAATCCCTCCTTTTGGTGAAACCCATTTTCTGCCAGATCTACCACGACCTCCTGTCTGTTTTGCTGCAACTATTACTGCTCCTGCATTTGCAGGATCGTCTGCCATTTTTAATGCCTGATTTTGAGTTGAATCTATTGAATCAAAATAATATGCCTGTTGTCCAATTGTCTTTGTTTTTAAATTCGTAGTAATTTCCCATGGTAGTAATAATTTGGAATTTGAGATTAACTTGTATCCTAACTTTTGTTTTGATTCTACAACATATCCTAATTCTTGAATTTTTTTGATATGTTTCCATACTGCTACTCTACTTATGTGCAACACATCACTCAAGTCTTGACCAGACAGATATTCTGTATTGTGAGTTTGTAAAAATTTTAATACTTTGACTAACCCTGGGTTGTCAAAAGAATTGTAAATCAACTATGATTTATTTTATGTTCAAGTATAAAACACAAACTAGAATCCGATGTCAAAATCAAATCCGCCATCATCCATCCCGCCATCATCCATCCCGCCATCATCCATCCCGCTATCTACGGTATCCGGCATATTTTCAGGCGCAACATAATCAGACATTGCCATGCCCATCATACTGAACATCATAGAAAACATCATCATATCCATTATCCCAAAGAACATCATGGTTGGAATGAATGATTTGTTGTTTTCCATCTCTTCTTTTAGTTTATCTTTGTCTCCTGTTTTGTACAATAGTGACATTTGATTCCATTTTGTTTGAAGCTCATGAACTCTTTCATCTACTTCTTTGTTGCCTTTGTCAGTAGTTGTAATTTCAATTTTTGTCCCAAACCAGCCTTTTTTCTCTTTGGCATGGATGAGGCTTCTTTTTTCTAATTGCTCTAAAATCAAATTCAACTCTTTAGGTTCAATTTGAGTCATTTTTTGGATTTTTTCAAATTTTTTTACCCCGTGTTTTATCGCTCCTAATACTATGAGGTCTTTGGGTTCGGATTCCACATCTTTTTTATTTCGTCTCTATTAAAAAATTCTTTGTTTGTATGATTCAAGTTCAAAAATTATATTCTTGATTCTCTCATGATTTTTGTGGAACAAGATCCTTCCTCTGATGATCGTATTCGTGAAATTCTTTCATTAGAGAAAGTAGTTGTAGTGGGTATGTCAAAAAACTCCTCAAAAGCTGCACACTATGTACCAAAATATCTGGCAGACAACGGCTATGATGTAATTCCCGTAAATCCAACAACTGATGAAATTTTGGGGAAAAAATGCTATAGTTCAATTTCTGAGATTGATGGTGACATTGACATAATTGATGTCTTTAGACCTTCTGATCAAATATTGCCAGTGATACAAGAAGCAATAAAGAAAAAACCTAAAGTAATTTGGCTTCAAGAAGGAATTCATAATTCTGAAGCTGAAGAACTTGCAAAAAAAGCAGGAATCAAAGTAGTTTTTAATCGGTGTATGTTGGCTGAACACCAGAGATTATCACAATGACTGATTTTGAAAATTTTTACCAGGATTTGTTGGAATTTGCAAAAAAATATGAAAATCAAAACATTCCTCTAAAAATAGAAAAAGATCTTGAAAATGACATTGTCAAAATATTTGGCGAGAGAATTTCTTCTTTGGCAAGAGCTCAGAACGGTCTTGGTGATGTAACTGAACTTGCATATACTACTGCAGAACATCATCCTTTTTGGAATTTAATATACAATTGTTCTGAAATCACAAACACTGTGTTGGAAAAATGGAAGTCTTCTCTTTCTGAAGAAGATATTTCGGATATTGAATGGGCAATTAAAGAATTGAATCAAACCTTGGAGAAGATCAAAAAGAAAAAAACTTCCTCTTGCTAGGCAGAGATAAATATTCTGAACTGATAATAATTTCATGCCTATCAAGATTGGATTAATCGGCAAGACTAACACTGGAAAGACCACTTTCTTCAATTCTGCAACTTTATCCTCAGAAGAAATTTCATCATATCCCTTTACCACAAAATCTCCTGTATCTGGTGTTGCACATGCTATTTCATTATGTGTTCATCCGGAATTTAAGATTCAAGACAATCCAAATAATTCTAAATGCCTTGATGGCTGGAGATATATCCCAATAGAACTAATTGATTTGCCCGGTCTGATTAAAGATGCCTGGAAGGGAAAAGGCCTTGGAAATCAATTCCTCTCTATTGCTGCACAGTCTGATGCGTTACTTCATGTTGTAGATGCTTCTGGTGGGATTGATTCAACTGGAAAAATAACTGAAGTTGGAACTGGAGATCCAATTTCTGATTTTGCAGATATAGAAGAGGAATTAACCATGTGGTATCATAAAATTCTAGAAGGAAACCGAGACAAAGTTTCAAAATTGATAAAAACTGGTACTGATGTATTAGATGCTATCACTGATCTCTATCGTGGTATTGGTGTGACTAAAACCCATGTAAAAAATACTTTTCATGCAACAGGTCTTGAAGAAACTGCTTTTGATGATTTCAATATGGTTGACAGCAAAAAATTTGCATCGCATTTACGGAAAATTTCAAAACCCACACTGATTGTTGCAAACAAGGTTGATGTTGAAGGGGCCGACAAGAATTTTGCACGATTGAGAGAAAGATACAAGGATTCTATAATAATTCCTGCCAGTGGAGACAGCGAATTTGTCCTCAGACGCGCAGAACAAAAAGGATTGATAAAATATTCTCCAGGTTCTGAAACCTTTGAAATTACAAAATCTGATGAGTTGAATAAAAAACAACGTAATGCATTGGATTTCATTAAAAGTGAAATTATGGGAGAATATATGAGGACTGGTGTTCAGTTTGCAATCAACGTTGCAGTATTCAAACTCCTTAAGATGAATTCCATTTATCCTGTAGCTGATGAAAAGAACATGGCAGATAAAAAAGGAAGAATCTTGCCAGATCTAATTTTATTAAAAGACGGGGCAACAATTAGTGATCTTGCAAAGGAAATTCATTCTAATTTAATAAAAGGACTTCTTTATGGCAAAGATTTACGATATAATCTTAGACTACCTGTAGATTACCAACTAAGAGATAGAGATGTAGTCTCTCTTGTAAGTGCAGTAAAAAAATAAACTTTATTGCTTTTTACTTCTTGGTTTTGTTCGCAATACGGCCTTACAACAAATACATCTTGTTTCATCGACTTTCAAAAAAATTCCACAGAAAGTACATCTTTTCTGACCTATTTCATACCTGATTTTGTTTGGTACTGATTCTGCCTTGTGCATCTGGCAAATTCCTCTACACGTTCTACCCATTAATTTCACCTCCTATTTTTTCTTTGATTTCTTTGGTTCTGTCTCTGATGGTTACAGCACTAATTCCGGATGCCTCTGAAATTTTGAATTGTGTTACTTTTTCATGATTCATTACTGATGCCAAATTAACCGCAGCTGCTGCCATTGCCATTGGGTTTTTACTTGTTGAGACTTTATTCTGAATAGACAAGTTCAAAATTTTAAATGCCAATCTCTCTGTTTTTTCTGATATGTTAACAGCCTTAGATATTCTGTTGACAAATTCGGTTGGATTGTATGCCTCAGGATGCAAGTCTAATTCTTTTGCAATAAATCTGTAAATCCTTTGCAGATTCTTTTTCTTTATATTTCCTGCATCTGCAACATCTTGAAGTGTTCTTGGCGTATCTGTTAATCTACATGTAGCATAGACTGTTGCACATAGGATAGATGCGGTGGATCTTCCTGCAAGAATTTTTTTAGATGCTATTTTTCTAAACAAATAAGCTGTTTCTTCTATTACTGATTCTGGTAATGCTAATTTTGAACCAATTCCATCTAATAATGTAAATGCTTTTTGAAATGATTTGACTGATATTGCAGAGCGACTATTTCTATCCCACATTCTTAGACGGTAAAACATTCTACGATTTTCATTTGATAGTGATTTACCTGTAGAATCTCTATCTTGAGATTGTATTATTGTAGATAATCCTCTATCTGCCATTTTTAACGATGTCTTCATACCTACTCTTGAATTTGATTGATATTGCTCTGAATTAAGACCTGTAGTTTCTGCAGTTGGGTCTATCATTTTTTCAGAAGATACAGAACCACAACTACTACATGCAATTTCACCCGTATGGAGATCTGTAACAACTAAATTTTTTTTACAATTTTTTTGGTGCACTAATTCTGTATACATGAATAGATCATGGTTTTAAATTATTTAAGCCGGCAATAATTTACTATCTAGTGCTAAAACCTACCAAAAATTGGTTATCTTATATGCATTTTGGCACTAGGTGATTTTTTAATTCTTGTATAAATAAAAGGATTGTAAAGACTATAAATGCCTCACATTGCCCTGGATGGAAAAATTGATCTTTTTGAATTTGCAAATTTTTTTTCACCCATATTTCAAAAGTCTCCATTGATAAAAATTTCTACAATATATGTTGAAAAGAATGGCTTGAATGCGTTACTACCTACGGTTGTTATTGATGAAAGACATCAGGAATATTTTATTCAAATATTGACTACTGAAAATAAAACTACTATAAGATTACTCCCAATTACCGATCCTGTAAAAACTGATGCTGTAAAATCATCTTTGGCAGAAGTCTATTTTTTAATTAAACAATTTGATTCTCAAGTTAATATTTCAAAATCAAATTTGTGGGATTATGTTAAATTGGAAGCTGCATAATGAGAACTTTTAATCTTTTAAGATACAGCAAATTAAATCGGGATATTATTTTTAATATTAGTACAAATGTATCTCAATTCCATAAGATAATGCCAAATTATTTTAAATCTCTAAAAATCATCAATGTTGAAAATTCTGAACAAACTGTTCTTGAAAAAATATCTTTTTTAGGGAAAACTTTGGATGTCATAACTAAACATGTAGTTTTACCTCCTAACATGCACAAAGTATTAATTTTATCTGGCCCTCTAAAGGGAACATCATTTATTGAATATTATGAAATATTTGAAAACGGAACTGAAATTAAGATTTGTATATCCTTGCAGATTAATGGATTTCTAAAACTCATTCCTTTTCTGGATTTAATTTTGGCAAAAAAAATGGATGGGGTTATGAGTAAATTTATTGCCTGCTCTGAGAATTATGCTAAAATAAATTCGGGTTATCATTAATTAGCACTATGACAAAAAATTGGCACTTGTTTTTATATTGAAATTGTAGAATTGAACCATGAGCACCCCCATAATTGTAATTGGTGCTGGCATTGGAGGTCTGACTGCTGCCGCATTATTAGCCGAAAAAGGACATAACGTTCGTGTTTTGGAAAAATCTTCAAAATTGGGTGGCAGAACCGCCTCGATAAAATTTAAAAATCATATTTTAGATAATGGGTTTCATATTATGCCCTTTTATAAAAAATCTGCAATATTTAGTGTATTAAAAAAATTAAAAATTGAATCAAAATTAAAGCTTGCAAAAGTTGATGATATTGCCTTTCATTCTGAAAATGAATTCCATAAATATCCAAAAGGTATGTTGGATTTACTAAATCTTTCTTTATTGCCTCTAAAAAGTAGAATCAAACTTCTGAAATTACTTCTTCCTCTTGCATTTACTTCTATTGAAAAAACAGAATCTTGGGATAATGTTTCTCTGACTAGCATTACTTCCGATTTAGATTCTGACACAAATGCTTTTTTTGAAGCAATATGCATGTTGGCGTTTGCTGACACTGCAGATCATATATCTTTAGGTGAATTCGCAAGAACCATAATCCGAGCCAATCCGTTTAAAGGAGGAACCAGTGAATTCGCATATCCTGCTAATGGTGGGTATGATTCTATCTCTCATGTTTTATATGATTATCTTCATTCTAAAAATTGTGAAATTAAAACAAGACAATCTATTAAAAAAATAATTATTGAAAATTCTAAAGTCACTGGTGTTGTCGTAAGAGTACTATCTGGTGATGATGAATTAATTCGTACAAAATGTGTGATTGTTTCATACCCTGCATATAATGCTTTAAATGAATTATTTGATAAAAATATCATTGAAGAGGGGTTCCTTCAAAAAATTAACAAGTTAAACAAAACCACTTCAGTTGTAGAAGTTCATTTTGCATTAAAATCCAAAATAGATTCTCGCCAAGTGATATTTCCTGTAGGTGATCAATATACTACTAAAGGAATATTCTTCATTTCTAACATTACTCCTTCCGTCTCGCCTCCTGGAGAACATTTGATAATTGCAGGCACTCCTGTTCCTTCAGAAGATACTGATAATCCACAGGAAATTAAAGAGATTGTAAATAAAATGAAAGAGGAAATTTCCTCAATTTACCCTACTTTTAATTCTGAATTAATTTGGGAGCGTCCTATGGCTTGGAAACTTGTGGAATCTGTAGTAAAGGAGCCTGGAAAAGTTTGGAAATCAAAAATGCCTCATAATATACCTGGAATTGAAGGCCTTTTCTTTGTAGGTGATTCTACAATTAGTTATGGAATAGGCACTGATTCTGCAGCACACAGTTCTATTTTATGCGCACCTAAAATCGAATCTTATCTAAGATCATAATCTACTATGCAGTTCTAATTATTTTTGGGAGTTCTTCTAATGTTGAATTAACGACTACCTTTCCATCAAACTTTGGTATTTTTTCTGATTGCATTGCATAACCTCCTATCAGGATGGGAATGTTGTACTCTTCCTTAATTTTCCTAACCAGTCTTTGTCCTGCAGAAATATTGTCTTGTAAAGTAATTGAAACGAATATGATGTCTGGTCTATTATATTCTATAAAACTCATTATTGATTCTGTAGGAAGTGATGTTCCAATATTGTAAATTATGAATCCTTTAATTGATAGATATGTTTCTAAAACATCACAACCTAAATGATGTTCTTCCCCTAATGGCACACATATCAATATTTTTTTCTTATTTGCAGATCCTGAAACTCTATCCATTATTATTTTCACTAATGTTTGTGCGATGTTGCTGGCTACATGTTCTGTTGCTATGCTGATTTTGTTCGTTGACCAATGTTCTCCAATGTCATACATTACTGGTTTTAAGATTTTGTCAAAGAAATCTGCTGAGCTAAAAATTTTGACATACTCTTCATAAATTTTTATCGAGTCTTGTATATTTCCTTCTGTCAATTTCTTGTAGAGTTGTTTTTTTGATTTTTTTGTAGATTCTTCTCTCTTTTTGACATCTTTTGGATTAAATG
Source organism: Candidatus Nitrosopumilus sp. (assembly GCF_029882185.1). GTDB lineage: Archaea > Thermoproteota > Nitrososphaeria > Nitrososphaerales > Nitrosopumilaceae > Nitrosopumilus. Next base: position 17,765 of record NZ_JAOULD010000023.1, read on the forward strand.
ATGCTAGAACGGATAGCACTTTTGGATCGTTTCTATATTCTATTGGGATGTCGTCTTTAATTACATCTGAGGCTTTTCCAAGATATTTTACAATCTCTTGCTTAGATGTTCTTTTTTTAGAATCCCATACACTTTTAACCAGATATAGATACTGATCTGTTTTTACCTTTTTAGTCCTTATGTAGACCATGGTGATTTTTTCATTAAACACTATTTAACTGGTGCCAATTATAATGAATAGTGCTAATTAACCCTTCATTCTAGATCTGATGATACCCACAGCCTCTTAATGATACTGTGTTTAGCACTAGTATTTTTAATTATCACTAGCTTGAATAATTTAATTATGGAAAAGATTCATGAATTATAAATTGGATAGTCTATTAATTTTGTTTTCTGGAGATCCCAGATAATCATGCCCCAAACCCTGTCCCAAAAAATATTTGTACAATCCTCACCTCATTCAATACTTGTTTCAGGTTCTACTGGTTTTATTGGTTCTAGATTGATCTCTTCACTTTCTTCTCGTG
>NZ_JAOULD010000071.1 GCF_029882185.1 Candidatus Nitrosopumilus sp.
AAAATGGTCTTCACCTACCCAGACTTTGGCAGGATCCCACAATTTGTCTACTGAAATCCCTTGTTTCTTTAATTTATCAAATACTTTAATCACACCTGGTCCTGAAACATCATGCATCATGACCTTGTCTACATTAGCAAAAACCACATCGTCTGGTGAAACAGAAGATTTTCCAGCACCACGTGCAAGAATCTTCTCAACAATATTCATAATAAAAAAAGCTTGGTCTACAGATTAAAAGCTTTTCAGAATATGTCCGTGTCATATATGAAAAAGGGATATTTGACGTTTAAACCCAAAAAATCTTCAAACATTTTTGGGTTTGGACAAACACGGTCCTAACCGTAGCAATCTGATAAAAAGGGATTGATTTTTCTTAGGATTAATTGTTCCACGTGGGGGCTAAATTGTCAACACTAACCATAGCCCCAACACGTTGTACTGGGGCATAATGCAAAGGGTGAAATTTTGATTATATCGTAAATTAATAATCCAAAGGATGTCAATGAATTTGCATCAACTCACATTTACAATTCTCTCTTTTGCCGCATTTAGGACAATTGCAATCACAAAGTAGCAGTGATGATTCACATCCGGTACATTTTGTATATTCAGCATAATCTTCTTTCATCTTTCTTCAAGTGTAATTAGATCTAACTAGAAATTAAAGAAACCAGTTATTTTCATTAAAATTCATTTGAATTTTTATATATTTATTTAAAATTTGTAACTAATCTTTTTGAATCAATTAAAATATGAATTTCTCCAATATGTACTATGACAATAATGATTAAAGAGGTTTTGAGGATATTATGAAAAAAGCATTTGTGTTGATTGGCTGTGATTTGGGAAAAAAAGAAGACATCCTCATTGCATTAAGAACCACAAATCAGATAAAAGAAGATCATAGTACCAGGGGGGCTTATGACATTGTAACAGAAGTAAATTCAAATGATGCTGAATCATTACGTAAGACCATAAATTGTAAGATTCGTAAGTTGCCATCAATTAGGTCTTCCCTTTGCCTCATGGCAATAGAGGAACAACACTAGGAGAACCACATGTCAAAAGCTTTTGTTCTAATAAATTGTGACTTAGGTTCTGAAATGCAAGTAATTTCAGATTTAAAAAAAGTTGAATGTGTAAAGAAAGTTTACGGGGTATTTGGCACATATGATATTTTAGCAGACTTGGAATGTGACCGACTCGAAGAATTAAGACAAACGATTATTTTAAAAATTAGGAGAATTGACAACATACGTTCAACGAAGACTCTGATGGGGATAAATGGACAATGTTAGGTGAGATACGTCTGCCAGCAAAGTCCACGTTTCTAGCGCCAATCATAGTACTCAGTTCCCTGTCATAAACTGTCAATGACGATTTGGGGCCTTGAATGTTGGTACCTTTGGGCGACATTAACAGATTGTTGTTGCTTGTCTGTAAAACAGTCTTATTTTTCAACATAGTCATAATTTTCTGAATCCTAGTTAATTGTGGAAAACAGACCTAGTTTCGTTTTAAACTCTTGAATTCTATTTCTTATTGAGACTGTACTGGTTCCTGCAGCTTTTGCTATTGCGGTTTGAGATATTGATGCCCCTGAAATCACACATGCTGAATAAATTACAGTTGCTGCAATAATTTCTGGATTTTTGCCAGCTACGATTCCTGCATCTTGGGCTGCATCTAAAATCTGTACTGCTTTACGTATCGTTTTTTCCTTTATTCCAATCTTGCTTGCTATCTTGGTGATGTGCTTCATTGGATCAGCTATGGAAACAACAAATCCTAACTCTCTGAACAGTATGCGGTATACTCTGGCAATTTCTTTTCTATTAATCACAAATTGATTTGCAATTTCTATTAGTGTTCTATTATGATCTAAATCTCTGCATGATGCATACAAACATGCTGCAGCAACTGATTTTACAGTTCTACCGCGAATAAGGTTTCTCTCAATTGCCTTTCTGTAAAAAAGCGATGCCCGCTCAATTACTGTGTCTGAAAGGCCTAATTTTGATTGTACTTTATCAAATTCTTGAAGTGCAAATCTCAGATTTTTATCTGTAGAATTTTTTGTTTGTGATCTGCTGTCCCATTTTCGCAATCTGCCAAACATTTGGATGGTTTTTGCAGAGAGTGGCTTTCCAATTGAATCTCTGTTCTATACTCCAATTATCGTATTGAGCCCCTTGTCATGCATTTTCAATGTTAATCCAGGACCCGTTCTTGCAGTGTCAGTTGTGTTTGAAACAAGCCTGCGTTCACTTGCTCTATTCTCAATGTTTTCTGAAATAACACATCCACAATTAGAGCAGACAATTTCTCCAATTACATCATCAGTTACAAATCTGGATGCATTGCAGCAATTGCAAAATAATTTTTCTTTTTTAATAACTGGTGTTTTTGGAAACCGTTCTGTCTTTTTGTTATGAATGATTTCTTTTTATTTTATTTAATTAAAAACAATTTTGTGGGCTCGACAAGTTTTCATAACGAATTTAAGAAATTCTGCTTGAATGTAAAAAAATAACAACAATGTCTTTGTTTATTCATATTGAGATAAAAAATATGTTCATTTACTGATTACTTGTCTTTTATATGATGAATGTGTAAACAATACATGGCTTTTAGAAACTGTATTCATTGTAATAGAGAATATGAAAGTTTGTATAATAATTCAACATGCTCATCACAGTGTGCAAGAGAAATTGGAAAATAATTTCCAAATGTTTGGTTAAAATTTTACAATGGTCATCATCTAATGTGTTGGGAGTTGCTGAAACCTCAGATGCTTACACGACATATGAAAACTTGGAGAAGATAATACTACAGATTAGGCCAAGAGACTCCTGCAAGTTTGGAATATCCAGAAGCAATCTAATCTCGTTGCAGAAGAGGATTAGAGAAAACGGAGTATTGAAACTCCACAAGAAAACAATAGAGAAAATCATTGCTGGCAGCATCATGGCCAGAGGAGGTGATATAGTATGATGGAGGAAGATAAAGTTGTTGAAATTGTATCTGAAAGTAATGATGATTCTGCAATAGAAGTTACTGCAAAAAACCTCGCAGCAGAGAAAGGGGACCTGACAAGAAACCTAGAACATATCGTGCAAACAGCATGAATAATTTTGTGCAGTTCAAAGATAGACCTGAGGAATTTAAGAAATACCTCAAAGATGTGAAAGGGGTTGACATTTCTGGAAACGCTGGTATTGTAAAGACATGGTTGATTTTTGGCGGAGCAATGATTGCAGTCTTTGGAGGATTGTGGTTGTACAACCGTTACAAAAATGAAAGAAGGGACAACGTTGAAAACATATGCTGACATTGGAAAGGCAGTTTGAAATGACTGCTTTTCTAATCTTTTTTATCAATCCGATGGAATGTTCTATCAATTCGGTATCAGTTTGGATAGATAACAGATCAATTCGGTATCAATTGGGTTTCGGAGGTTTTCTTTTCGGCATCAATTCGGAGATATAATTTATCAATTTGGTACAACGTTCCGAGACTTTCCGATAGTTTGATCGATGATGCCTATCAATTTGGTATCAATTCGGGAACAACAATTATCAATTCGGAGTTTCCCCCAAAACTCTAGAAAGAAAGGCTGATCCATTAGAACATGAGGGTTTTAGTCCGTGCATGGAAATCTTTCAACTAAGATCATTATTGGTTCTCTCAACAGACAATCCCTTGCCCAAAGCATTGGCTGCTTTCCTAATGGAGGGGGCAGAGACTTTGATTTTTTCTCCAATCTTTAGTTGGGAGTGATACTCGTTATTTGCAATACACGCCAGATAAATAGCACCACCGCAAATTACCGCAGGTTTTGAGCCAGACATAATTCTACTAGTGTTTGCCTGTTTTAGAATGCCAAATGCATGCCTCTTTGTTTTTTCGCTTATGTCAAGCATGCTGCAAAACTTGGAAAGACAATCCAATGGATTGGCCAGTTCTGTTTTGAGATCTAATTGGTTTATCAGCATCCTATAGCACTTTGAAACTTTCTTTTTTGTAACGTTTAGTGCATCTGATACCTCCTCAAGTGATCTGGGTATTCCCTGCTCCCTGCATGCTGCATAAATTGATGCAGCCATAACTTCGGCTTTGCCTCTTCCCCTGATTAGTCCAAAAGAAGAAGCTTTTCTGTAGATAAACGCAATGTGTTCTGCCACAATGTTTGATAATCCAAGCTTTTGCTTGACTCCGTCTAGTGCCATTAGTGCAGATATCAGGTTACGTCCTGTGGTGTTTTTTGACTTGCTGCGACTGTCCCATACACGCATGCTTTTGAACCTGGAAAAAGTATCAGACGAAATACGTCTGCCAGCAAAGTCCACGTTTCTGGCACCAATCATAGTGCTTAATCCTCTGTCATGAACTGTCAATGACGACTTGGGCCCTGTTTGTGAATTGGTCAAAAAATTATCAAGCGTATATCTTGGCTTGGCATCATAACTTGAAATTCCATCTGATAAGACCTGTCCACAAGGACCACAAATTATTTCTCCTCTGCTCTCATCAGTGATCAGACCTTTTGCGTTATGATCACAGACAAGGTTGTCTTCGTTATCATTTTGTGAGTTGTTAAATTTTTTAATCACCATGTGCCATAACTTCCGTTGATTTTTCTTGCATCATTCATATTCTTGATTTGAGATGTTGTGACACGAACCCTTTTGTTATTATGCGTCAGTGAAAAGCATTTCAAATTCCTTTTTACGTTCACAGCGAAAACGCCCATGTAAGGCTCGCTATTGAACCTGCGCTGAAAAGATAGAACGCGTAATATGCCAATCTGTG
>NZ_JAOULD010000072.1 GCF_029882185.1 Candidatus Nitrosopumilus sp.
TATCTGCATGAGCTCCAGTTTTAACAAATGGAACCCAAGAAGGTGCAGGAATGTCTTCATTTTTTAGAGCTGAAGATAGTCTTTTAATCAATATGTCTGCTGGTACATCATAGACCTTTGCCATAGAATGGAAAAATCGAGAATCGTCTTATAAATCATTGAGATATTGGGTCTAGTTTATTCAACATATTTCAGCACAAATTTTTAGATCGGTGATTAATTTTATTAAATTTAATTTAAAAAATACGTAGAAATTATTCATGCAAATTATCAGTATTATCTAAATATCATTTAAGTAAATTCAATTTAGTTGGAATTGTTACCAGACAATAAATCATTGTTGGTCTTAAATTCCAATTTTAATTATCTGATTATACCCTGACTGATGAGAAATTCTATTCCCTTGACAAAATCTCCTTCAGAAATCAAATCATCTGCCCACCATCCAGCATTATTTTTTATCCAAGACGGAATTTCTTTAGAGCCTGTTGATTTTGATTCAGTAACATGAATGTGAATGATATTTTCATTAATCAAAAATTGAATAGATTGAACAAATTCTTGATCACCCATAATTCCATCTGCCCACCATCCAGCATTATTTTTTATCCAAGACGGAACTAATACAGATTTTTCTTTGTTTACATATACAGAATTAAGACTAAAGTCAGATTTTGATGTAAAATATTTTTCAAAATTTCTAGAATCATGACCAATTAAAATTATTTTTAATTGATAGTTGCCATCAGTTGGAATTAAAACAGATTCTTGATAAATTCCATGAGGAGATAAAATGCCAAGATATTTTTCAGATATTCCCATATTGGACCAGATTTCTTTTCCAGAAGAATCAGAAATGCTATATGCAAACAATATATCTTTGACAGACTCATTGTTTGCATCAAAGAAAGAAAATGTAAGTGGGATTTTTTCGCCTGGTTTTGATTTAGAATCCCAAGACATTTTTGCATTAAAACCATTTTCAAACGTTAAATCAAATTCATTTAGATCGATTTGTTCACCAGATAAAATTTCTATTTTTATTGTATCATTATCATTGAGATTTGATTTATTTTTGATTTTCATGAGTTCTTCATGATGGAGATTTATTCTAATAATATTTTCATCAGGATTTGAAATTTCGAAATCAAGATAATTGTCATTAATTTGAATATTATCTACAAAAACATCAATGTCATATCCTGTTTTGAATGGTGAGAAATCTTTTTGGAATAATATTATTTGATTGAGATTAGAATCATGTTGATTTGGGTTCAAATCATATGATATTTCATATGAAATTTTATTTGTTAATTCATCATAATTGAAATTTGAAATTTTGTCGTTGTAAGATTTTATAGATATTGGAGATTCCTGTGCATTTGCGATTTTAATTGGAAATGTTTGTTTTTGTGGAAGATGTAAAAAGGTTTCAAATAATAGATCTTTTGTGGTCATTGTTTTTGGATTGGTTGCTCCTACAATGGAAACTTGAATGCTATATTGGCCACTTTTATCAAAAACAGGACCTTGAATTACAGGCAACGAATCACCTCTTGCATAATAGGCTCCAGCTATGGCATGTTTTTCACCATAATATTTAGTACATTTCCAAAGATTTTCATTTTGGCACAGAGATGTAGGCTTAATTTCTAAATCTAGTTTGCCGTCATCATCGAAAAAATATTCATTGGCAACTAGATTATCTTCGTGAAAAATCTGAATTCTGTATGTAACGCTTTGGATATTTGTATCGGTATCACTGTCAAAGAATCTAACTGATAAATTTGCACTTTTAGAATCACCATAAATAAAATCTTCTGGAGTTAAAATGGTAGTCAGAGCTACTCTTAATCCATCAAAATCTATGGGAGGTGCCAGAGATCCCGAATGATGTTGAGCATATGCGGGAGTTACTGAAATTGTAAATAAGCCAACTAGAATTAACAAAACAATCTTTAAAATCATAATTATATGTATTTTGAAGTTGTTAAAATATCATTGTTAATTATTAAGGTATAATTTTGCGATAAGTATGTCCGCATAAATTACAAGAAATTCTGATCGATTTGACAGATGCTCTTCCTAAACGAACTCGGGAATTTATTCCAGGAGCAATAAAGGATTTACATTTTTTGCAGAAAACCATTCTAAGGTAATACGGCATTCGGATTTTATGTCTAGTACTTATTCTTCTAGCAATGGAAGCTTGCCTTTGAGAAAGTTCAGGGTTTGTCTTTGCATTACTAATTGCATTTTCAATGAGGATTTCCATTCTTTCCATTGCAATTTTTTTTGCTCCTAGTTTCACAGCAGTCTTTGAATCTACACCTAAAAATTGGTTCTCATAGGGTAAAACAATGCAGTCAGCGGGATTCGAACCCGCGTCACAGGGTTGGAAACCCCGAATACTAACCAGGCTATACTATGACTGCAATAGATTGCAAATTTCATTTCCTACATAAAAATGGTTTTTTCATACTCATAGAGCATTCTGGCAATGACAACATGACCTTCAAAGGATTCATCCCCAACTGAATAAAGATCTGTTATTTTATTTTCAATTGAATTAGAAAAATGGCCTTTTTGGAATCCTCCAAGTACTATACAGGTATCATCTGAAATTTCTTTTGCAATTTTTTCATAGGTGCTCTTTGTACCCTGTGTTGAAAAACCAATTACTTTTGATGGATTAATCTCATCAATTAATTGAGAGAATGTTTTTTCTTCAATTTTTAATAAAAAATCATCATCTTTTGCTGTAATTTTTTTTTTCTGAAACAATTTTTCAATGACACCTTCAAACCGGTGATACGATTTAGGAATTCGAACATTTTTTCCGAAGAATATTACTTTGTCATCAAGTGTATGTACAAAAAGTTTCATTTTGTTTTGAAGATATAATGGAATAGTTGTAGCTTCTAGTATTGAAAAATGCACTAGATCAGGTCTACCTCTTTTTAATTCATTTTCAATTCCTTTCATAGCTGCAAAATGCCACGAGTTATCAAGCAAGATTTCTGATGTATGTTTTCCTAGTTTTCTTGCATGTGCAATTATTGATGGATGGTGTTTTAATTCAGTTGGAACAAGTTCTAATGAAGATTCAGATAAGATTAAAGAAATCATTTTAGTTTATCATTTGTATTTGCTTCTTAAATTCATTCCAACTTGATTTGGAATTGCCATTATTATTGATCAATCCAGCATCACAAATGTAATTACTTAATCTTTCAGCAACATGTTCACTACTCCCAAAACCAGAACCTCCAACAGTCAAAGTATCTTCTCCTATAGTAGGAGACTCAACTATACAAGTTCCATCAGGTCTATCATATTGTCTATACCAAGTGAAAAATTCTATTTTAGGTTCATTTTCAGTGTAAAATTCAAAAGATTTTTCTAGAAATTCTGTTTGCATTGCTTCACTTCCTCCAACAAAAACAGAGGTGCTCCAGCTAATCTCAAAAAGTCCTACCTGTTTATCACCTGCTAAATCAAAAATTTGTCCCAATTCTTCTTTTGCTTGTTCAGGAGTTTTTACAATATCATTTAGAGAGTCAACTGGTGAATAAGAAAATGCAATAAAATCACCAATTGCTAAATCAGTTACAACATATTGCAAATTTTTATTCAGAACATCGTGTAATGCAAACGAATTTCCTATTTTTACATCAGGATGTTTTGATTTGATTTTATCATAAACACCATTGAATAGATCTTTGTATACTGGAATATTTTGTTCATAAAATCTGAATTGTGATTCTGTTTGTCCTGCCAGAATTACAGTATCTACAATATCATATCTTGACAATATTTCATCTAAGACGCTAACAACTCTGTCTTCACCTATAGAATTAAGAGACGGTTTTCCAATCCAATTAGGAAAAGGTCCAAGTGTTTCACCATTAATTATGGAAAAATATAGAGTGACTTTGAGATCATTTTTTTCATTCAAACCCATTAGGATATCAGATTGTTTCCAATCAAATTCTCCACGTACAGGTTCTACCAAATTCCAAAATAGATAGACATTGCTTCTTCCAATTCCAGTATCAGAAGCTTTTGAGTAAACCTGATCTAATTCTTGTAATGTTGTGGATTGATTTGGGGAATTAATTACAAGACCAATTTTTTTATTTGTTTGTTGAGTAGAAACGATATCTGAACTAGGTGCAAATGAAATTGTTGCTATTATACCAACGATAATAATGAACACAGATATTACAATACCTAAAAGTTTCTTTTCCATTTTAAATTAAAGTGAAAATACATGTAAAAAAAGTTGTGAATTATCGATCTGTTACGATCAAATAAATCAAAAAGAATTGAGTAAATAAGATGCTGATGAAAACCAAGAATATAAAAAAGAGTCCTGCCTAGGGTATAATGTTACTTACTACTTCTAGGCCAAGACATTGGATTTTTGGTCTTTGATTTCTTTTCATTATTAAGAAAATCAAAGATAGATCAACTTCGACAATTTATCTAGAATCCATCGACTATGGCTTTAATGACTAGCCACATCAAGATTCTCTTGATTAAATTGTCTGTCTTTATCTCAGATAAGTATAATGTTCAAAATACAGATTTACATTCTGTTAGATGGTCAAATGCAGTAGTGGTATATCATTTTTTGAATGTAACATTATCCCGAAGTACAACCACTGTATCCACATTCAATGCAGATACTACAGCCCTCTACGAAAACAAGATTGTTTTTACATGTTGGACATAGACGATCTTCTGAAACCTCTTCAATTTTAGGAGGTTCTA
>NZ_JAOULD010000073.1 GCF_029882185.1 Candidatus Nitrosopumilus sp.
ATGCCATTGAAACCATGGAAGACATTCTGAAAAGTAAGATAGAAATCTGAACCTGCCGGGAGCATTTTGATCAAATGAAACCCTCTTGAATTTCATGTGTCAGGGGATTCCAGAATAATTGACTGGCGTCATGTTCACGGTATTGGATTCAATCCTTCAGATCATTCTATTTTATACATCGCAACACATGGAGATTTTTACCAAAGCATTAACGGCGGACCTCCAACAAAAGTAGACAAGGTCAGAGCAGACTATATGGCATTTATCGCACCCACAATCCCTGGAATCCCTCTGTATGCAAGCGGTCATCCATCTACTGGAGGAAATACAGGACTGATAAAAAGCAGTGATGGTGGTGTCACTTGGGAACTTGTTTCTAATGTTATAGAACCTCCAGTGGACTTTCACTCCATGGCAACAAGTAAACAGAATCCTGAGATCATAGTTGGTTTTGATAGTGGTGCAAGAGGATTATTCAAGACGATTGATGCTGGAAAAACTTGGGAAACTCTAGAGTATCCAGAATATGTTTCAGCTTTGGCAATTTCTCCTGATGATTCTGAACTGATCTATGCAGGTACTGGCAATGGTATCTTCAAGTCAGATAACAGTGGACATGCATGGACTCAACTCGACATGTATCAAGGAATGGCGGTCTTTGCATTGGCATTCGATGATGATGGTAGGTTGTTTGCATCAGTCAAAACATTTGGCATTGTATATTCGGATGACTTTGGTGAATCGTGGAAGAATATGCAAGACATGGATCTTACCATTTCAAGCATTGCAGCTGATTCTAAAAATAATTTTCTCTATGTTGGGGGATATTCTTCTGGAGGATTCCAAGAAGTCTATAAAATCAAATATGATTCAAGTTCTTACGAACTGATTGGGACCAACAAGGGGTTGAAGTAATTGGAATCAAATGTCAAACAAACTTGTGGTTATTGTCCTGAAGACAAATGCATACTTGATTGTGAAATATGCAACCCAAAAATAAACAAAGATTCCAATTGTGATTGTTAAGATTTAATTCAATTTTCTTCTAAAGGCCCAATTTTAAACTAGTTTTCAAACTTACACGTGGGTATGATTTTAACTCAAACACCAGTGTTTTCATCTTTAGTAAGTTCAAGATAGACTTTGTCACCTACTGAGAGATTCATCTCCCTGTACTCGTGCATGTCAAGTTTTAGTGATGTACCTCCTGCCATCATTCCACCCATGCCTGAGATTATCTTGTTTAGATCTTTTACCATGTCTCCCATTTTGGCAGGGTCCATCATCTTTGAGGGATCAAACTGGGAGAGATTTTTGTTTCCCTCTTTAAGATCTTTTGAAGATGTCAATGAGACTATAACGTAAGGTGCACCATCAGGTGATGCATCGATTCTCTTTATTACAAATTCTTTGCGCATGGGACAGATTTAGCAAGATGTCCTTATAATCAATCCTTCACCTATAACGAGCAGCAAATGTGTCTGACTCTTTACTTTGAAGGTCTTTTTTGTATTGGTCTGCAATCAGACTCCCATATACTGCCAAATCTCTGGCAATAGTTTCAATACGGGAAAGAATGTTTTCATTGGTAATGTTACCCTGTTTGTCAAAATCCTGGTCAGAGTTCACTGAAATGCCATATGGCATACTCCATCCATAGCATTGTCTTACAACGGTTCTCATCTGGTCCATAACTGTGAGGCCTTTTTCGTGTGATGCACAAATGTATCCAAATGTTTTTCCTGCAAAATCAGACCAGAAGAAATCCAGAAAATTTTTCATTACTCCTGACATTGAACCGTGATAATCTGGAGAGGCCAGAACAAAAGCATCTGCCCATTTTACATACTCTGTAACTTTGTCAAGTTCCGGTGAACTGTTTTGTTCAGGATGATACATCGGTAGTTGTAATTCCCGTAGGTCTAGCAGCTTTATTTCTGCACCTCTCTTCTCTGCTTTTTCCAATGCCAATTTTAAAACACGTGTACTATAGGATGATTCCCTCATACTGGAGGCTACACCTAATATTTTTAGACCCATCTTTGTATCGATTGATGAATTTATGTTGTATTTGAGTTACACGTGGATCTTAAAATTAAAAATCAAGATTCATTCCATGATGGGAATCCACCATCTAATGTTACAGCATTGAATCCCTCCTTAACTAGTTCATCAGCCGCTATGTTTCCTCGGTAACCAGTTCCACAATAGGTACACATCTTCTTATCTCTAAGATCCTCTATCTGTTTCTTTTTTGCATTCCTAATTGTCAGTCCAAGAGGCATGTGTTTTGAACCATTAATCTTTCCATTTGCAAGCTCATCTGCTTCTCGAACATCAATTATAATAAATTCATCTTTTCTGGATTTGAGTTCATCAGCTGAAATTTTTTCTGCCATTTCTCTTACTCTCAAATGATCTAATTAAAAATTTAACCTATTAGCAAAATTATTCTAATGAATTGAAAAACCATTCATTATTCAATCCAAGTAGAATTTTCTATTCCACGTGGGTCTAGAATCCTACCGCTTAACTATATCCCCCTTCATGTGTGCTCCCAGTATAATTTGAACTCCAATTATAAGAAAATCAACAATTAATGAATTTTGAGACTAATTTTGTGATGGATTTGTACCATGAAAAAATAATTAAGATGGGAAATAATTCAAAATAGAAATGTCAGTCAAGATAAAATGCTCACATATACTTGTAGCAAAACAAAGTGAATCGCTTGTAATTTTAGAGAAAATCAAAAATGGTGAAAAATTTGGAAAATTGGCAAAAGAATTGTCAATTGATTCAGGAAGTGCAAAAAAGGATGGAAATTTAGGTTATTTTACAAAAGGCACGATGGTAAAGCCATTTGAAGAGGCAGCATTTAAACTACAGATTGGAGAAATTTCTCAGCCAATCAAAACGGAATTTGGATACCATATAATTAAAAGATTGGAATGATTTTAATCAACATATCAATTTTAACTTTTCAGTACCACCATCAATTTCCAGATTTTGGCTTAAAAGTTAAAACTAATTTGGGGGGTAATTTTTGAAATAATTATATCATTTGATTTTTGTGTTCGAGGTCAATCGGGATTCATGTCAAAAAATAGTTTAGAAGAATACTTTCACACCTAGAACCCAAAATAAAACACACAACATTTTTTGGGACAATACAGCAAAATTACTTGTGGCCCTATTAAATGAGAAGGCATTAGACGAGATTCTCAAATATCTGGAGAAGTCAATTGCCAATTTGGCAAAAGAAACATTTGAGAATTTAGAGATAGAAGGAGGCCCTCAAGAAGTAAAGAGTTTTCTGGAAAACCAATTTGAATTAAGACTGGAGAATTTACTTGTAGCAAAAAAAAGCAGCATTCATCACTTAGAATCAGGAATGAAAAATAAAATTATCCAGAAAAAACAAAAGATTTTTGAGCAAATTTCTGTCCAATACGAAATCTAGAGGAAAGCATCCAACCCTGTTTTTTGGGACTCGGTCTCCTGGTTTTTTTCCAAGACTTTGGTCATTTTGTCACCCATTGATCGTGCTGCAGTCATTTTTCTTTTTCCAATCCAATAGTACGTCTCATCAATAGTATTTTTAGCAATTAACACTACTAGCTTACCGGTATCTTTTCTTCCAGTTCTCCCCTTTCTTTGAATAAATCTAATCGAACTTGGAACGTTATCATAAAAAATAACTTGATTAACTTCAGCGATATCCAATCCTTCTTCGCCAACACGTGTAGCAACTAACACCTGAAAAGCACCGTCTCGGAATTTTTGGACAGTCTCAATCTGTTTTTTTTGTTTTAAACCGGCGTCACCTGCTTTTCCAATCAAGATTCCCGCAGAGATTCCCATATCAGTCAATTTATTAAAAATCATATCAACAGAGTCGCGATAGCTGGTAAATATTAGAGCCTTGCCAGGAACTGATTCAAGAATCTCTTTAAGTTTTGGTATTTTAGAATGTTCAATTCCACGGGATTGCGCTTCCTTTGCAAGATGAATGGCCCTTGTAAAATTAGGATCTACTTCAAAGAGGTCCTTGATTCCCACGCCTTTTTTTGCTTGTGCGCGTTCACAGAATTTTAGAAACGGCGTAATCCCATGAGCCTCAAGAATGTTTAGAGCATAATGAATTCTAATTCCAGTAAAGAGGGGTTTTGCAGATCGTCTATTCTGGTTCAATACAAACTGTCTGATTCTTAGTAGTGCAGAAAGTGATTTTTGCTCAGCCATACGAATACCATTTTTTCTTAGAGTGTCATATCTTTCATCTAATGCTAATTTCAATAACGTTTGAATTGATTTTAATTCAGCAGGCAGATCCACGTTAATCCATTCAGTGCGAGTTTCTTGAGTGTAAGGTTTTACATCAGGACTATCTTCTCTTCTTTCAGCCACACTTGAAATTCTAAGCTTTGTTAGAATTTCTGTTGCCTTTTCTTTTTCACTTGGAAGGGTTGCAGTCATTCCAAGAATCCTTGCAGAGGAATTTTCAAAATTTTGTGCAATTCCAGAATACGCATAATCACCAGCTGTTCGGTGAACTTCATCAAAAATTACAAGACTGAATTGATCGGGAGAAACAATGCCTCTATTCAAATCATTTCTAGCAATTTCAGGAGTGGCACAAATTACACTATTATTCCAGAGTTTAGTTCTTTTTTGGATTGGATCCTCACCAGTAATCAACGAGATATCATCCAAAGTAAGA
>NZ_JAOULD010000005.1 GCF_029882185.1 Candidatus Nitrosopumilus sp.
AATTTCAAATTTTTAGATTCAAGCCATTTGCGACTTGAACCTTCATAAGAAGAAACTGTTTTGTTAGGCATAAAATGTAGTAAATTTTGTATCGAAAAAAGGACATGGGCCCACGGGGATTTGAACCCCGGATCTTCGCCGTGTAAGGGCGACGTCATAACCGACCTGGACTATGAGCCCAGAAATCTACCTTGTTAAAATCCATTTAAACTTTCAGACAAGAGAAAATCTAGAAATTTGATAAAAAATTAAGAAAATCATGGATGTTTTCAGTTTTTTTTCTAGTCCAATTGGTTTAGGTCATGTGACTCGTGATATTGCAATTGTGAATAATTTTGAAAATATTTCAACAAATTTTGTCACAGGAAGTGGTGCTGCAAAAATTCTAAAAAAATTAAATTATAATGTCCAAGATGCATACAATCCTCCTTCATTTATTATTGAAAATGGATCTCTAAAGAATCCTGCAAAATGGTTATGGAATTATTATCAATATTATAGAGACTGTAAAAATATTTCAGATAAAATCCTGCATAAAGACAAATCCAATTTAGTTATTAGTGATGAAGATTTTGCATCGCTCATCATGGCACAAAAAATGAAAATTCCAACAGTACTAGTTACAGATATCTTAGAAACTCATTTTACTAAAGGAATTGGATCGTTTATAGAAAAAAAGATGAACAAATCAATGCAAGACATTATTAAAAAATGTGACATGGTAATTATTCCTGAAATAGGCAATGATCAAGACAATATTAAGAGAGTTGGACCTATTGTTAGAGAAACTAATAACACTAGAGACGAGTTAAGGAAAAAATTTTCTTTTGAAAAAAAGACAATAATTATTTCTGTAGGAGGAACTGATGCAGGATTGTTTCTAATTGAAAAAGCAATAAAAGATATTTCAAAAATCAATCAAGACATAGATGTGGTTTTAGTTTCAGGTCCAGCAATAAGTAAAAAATTTGATAATGTGAAAAATCTGGGATTTGTTGATAATTTACATGAATTAATTTTTGCAGCAGATTTGCTTATTTCATTAGCAGGAAAATCAACCATAGATGAGGCAAATGCATATGGAACTCCTGCAATATTCATACCAATCAAAGGGCATTTTGAACAAGAAGATAATGCAAAAGAAGAAGGATTTGAATTCGAAGACATAAACAGATTAGAAGAATTGATTTTGGAAAAAATAGAGGCCAAAAGAAATCAAGTAAATACAAATGGTGCTAAAGTTGCAGCTGAAATTATTCAGAAATTGATGGATTAACAACCTAATGCTTAATAGAAGGTCATTTAGTTTTGATAAAATACTATGACTAATCTAATAGTTGCCAAATTTGGCGGTAGTGCTATAGGTAGAAATGGTGAGACAATTCCAAAAATTATTCAAAGAATTTTAGATTTAAGAGTAGATTCAAAAGTAATTGCAGTTTTTTCTGCACCTTTAACGGTTCATAATGAAAAAAAGCGTTCATTGACGGATGTCATTTTAGAACAGGGCAAAAATGCAGAAAATGGAATAAAACCATCTTTAGATATTGTAAGATCAACTTATCAAAAAATTCTAGAGATGGTTGATGAGAATAATAGAGAAAAATGTAAGAAAACGATTGACTTTCACCTAGAAAAGGCACAAAAAGCACTTGATGAGGCATTTAACAATAAAGAATTTGTCAATGAGGTACGTTCAAAGGCATTAGCATTTTCAGGAGAAATTTTGATGTCGCATGTAATGGCCTACATTCTAAGAAGCAATGGTATCAAAACTGAAGCAGTAGAATTTAAGGATTGGCCAATAATCACTGATCATAATATAGAATTTACAAATTTTCTCGCAGTAGAATCTAGAGAAAGAATGGACAAAGTAGCAGAATTGGTAGAAAACAATCAAGTAATAACCATCGGGGGATTTATTGGTAAAACAGTTGATGGTATAACTACGACATATGAGCGTGGGGGTTCAGATAGAACAGCAGCTGATTTAGGCATATTGTTTCATAAAAAATATGAAACCAGCATAGATTTTGAAAAAGATAGTGCAGTAGTTTCTGCAGATCCAAAAGTAGTAGATTCTAAATTAAGAGAAGTAGTTCAATTATCATATAATGAAGCAAGATTGGCAGGAATGTTCGGAATGAAAATTTTAGATCCGATTGCAATTAAAGAGATTGTCGAGAATGGAGTAGACATGCCAATTATAATTACAAATATGAAAAACCCTGAAAAAATTACTATAATTAAAAGAAATCTTCAAGAGCAAAAAGGACATCCAATCAAAATAGTAACAGGGAAAAAAAATTGTGCAATATTTAGAATTGAAACAAACTCAATTCAGAGATTATTGACATCTTTAGAAAAAGACAAGCATTATAGTGAATTTGTCATTTTGTCACCATTTACAAAAGACGGGATAGAATTCTCCAGAATATTATTCTTAGATGGGGAATATGTTAAGAGAAACGAAAAATATCTTTTAGCGTTTGATTCACTTGCCACGATTACATACAACAGAGGAGTCATTACATTGATTGGAGATGAGATGTGGAGGGTTCAGCAAGTAGCTTCTAGAACCAGTGCAAAGATTGGTGAATCAGGATTAAACATTTTGAATATGGATGCACAGGAAGAAACATCACGAATAATCATTGTTGTAGAAGATTCACATGATAACATCACAAAAGCTATCAAAGCAGTCCACCAAGAAATTTCAAAGATTAATTTTATTTAATGTAAAAGTGGCGTTACGGGCTTTCACCTGTAAACGCCATCATGGGTTTGTTCTTGGACCTTTATCTAGAGTTAGTCCGGCGTTACCCAAAACACGCATACTATTGGTTACAATTCATAGTATTTAGAGATGATCTATATAGATCCATTCACATACGCTCAGCTGCAAACCACAAAATGATTCCAATTCCTAGTATGGCATACCACTTGAAATTTTTCTTATTCATGAAAATATTGGATGAGCCTAGATCTTCATCTTTGTATGCAGTCAGACGGATTTTCCTCATTTCAAATGCCTGACCAACCAGGCCTACAACAAGACACACAATACCAGCAAAACCCAGAATCCACTCCATACTTGAATTAATGATTAATGAGATATGAAGTTTGAGATTCTTTAACAACAAAAAAAGATAATTCTTTAAATTAGCATTGTTTTTTTGCTCTCCTATGCAAGAAATTGGAAAAATATGGATGAATGGAAAACTAGTTCCATTCAAAGATGCCAAAGTTCATGTATTAACTCATGCCTTACATTATTCAACATCAATTTTTGAAGGGATCAGATGTTATGACACACCAAATGGATCAGCAATTTTTAGATTGCCTGAACATGTTGATCGATTTTTCAAATCTGCTAAACTCTATTCAATGAAAATGCAGTTCTCAAAAAAAGTAATTTCAGATGCAATCATTCAAACTGTAAAAGCAGGAAGACTCAAAGAATCATACATTAGACCATTAGCATATTATGGATATGGAACAATGGGATTGACACCTACTACCAATAATGTAGATGTTTCAATTTCATGTTGGGAATGGAAGATGGGAGAATCAAAAGCAGGTAAATTTTCAGGAGCAAAATGCAAAGTATCAAGCTGGACAAAAATTGATTCAAGATCCCAACCAATGCAAGCAAAAGCTGCATCAAACTATGCAAATGCAGCTCTTGCAAGAATGGAGGCATTAGACAACGGGTATGATGAAGCAATAATGCTAAACTATCACGGTAAAGTTGCAGAAGGTAGCGCAGAGAATATTTTCATAATCAAAGACGACATTATTCAAACACCACCTCTTTCAGCAGGAGGATTAGAAGGAATTACTAGAGATAGCATTATACAAATGATTAAAAAGAACGGAGGATTCGTAATTGAACGTGATCTAGAGCGAGATGATCTTTATAACGCAGATGAAGTTTTCATGACAGGAACAGCAGCTGAAGTAAAATCTGTAACTCAAATTGACAAAGTAAAGATTGGAAACGGGAAAATGGGAAGTATCACCAAAGCATTACAAAAATCATTTTCAGATGTAGTGATGGGAAAAGATGAAAGATTCTTGCCATGGTTGACATTTATCTAGATTCCACGAGGTTTTTTACCCACAAGATAGACTAGAAAATATGGATTCATGTGCAACTGGAGATACACAAGAAATATGCTGGTTTTGTAGAAAAGGTCGTCATGATGATTGTATGAAAGAGATTCCTACTCAAGGAAAATCAGATGGACCTCATGATTGTACTTTTGATACAAAACTTGTTCTATGCAAATGTCAGCATTAAACAACTAGTATCAAATACAGCTTTGTTTGAAAAATTTTATGAATTATAATGAAGAATTTTGGAACAAATACTCTGATGAAAACGAAGTAAGGTATAATGAAGAATTTTCTAAATTTGTTCGAGATTTAGCAACTTCTTTGAGATGTACAAGTATTCTAGAGATTGGGTGCGGTACAGGAATTGATTTAAGGCTATTTCCGAATACATTTCAAGTCCATGGTGTAGATTTAAATGATAATGCATTAAGCATTGCAAAAGAAAAACAACCCATTGCAGACTTTAAAAAAGGATCTATTACTGAATTGGCATTTGATGATAATTCAGTAGACTTTGTGTTTACACATGGATTAATGAATTACTTGGATGATGATACACTTGAAAAAGGAATTGCAGAGATGTTTAGAGTTGCATGTAAATACATAATGAATTGTGAAAAGTTTGAAGAAAATGAAAAACAAATCGACGAAAATCAAAAGTTTCGTAATATGAAAAAAAGATGGCTTGAATATAATGTGAAATTTATTAGTAATGTAGACATGCATGAAGATATAGAACCTGAAAAGTCCAGATTCACTTTATTAAAAAAATTGTAATTTTATCTATTTTTACGTTCAACAGAAGATATTTTTGGTAGTATTATAGTAAAAGTTGTAGGATTATTTGTTATGCTGATTTCTTCTCATGTTGTTTAATGGTATTTTTACAACTTGCCAAACCTAATCCATTATAGAAAAGTAGGTAATTATACAATAACTTAGGTCTCGATACTTTACAGAAGAAAATTACAAGCCTTGTTGACTTTACAGTACCATAATGAGCAATATGTAATAATCAACACTGACTTGTTCTTTAATAATAAAGTATGATTGTATTATTTAGGCATGAAAGATACTATTTTAGTTGTAGAAGATGATTCAGATCTAATTATAATTTACAAAGAGATTCTAGAAATGCATGAATTTAATGTTGAAACGGCATTAGACGGCATATAAGGAGTAAAAAAATTCAGAATTCAAACCACACCTAGTAATCATAGATGGAGACATGCCATTTTAGATGGATGCCAAGCATTCAAATCAAAGAAATTGACAAAAAGGCAAATGTGGTAATTGTTACTGGATTTTCAGAATTTGACTCAAAAAATAAAGATGTAATCAAACAAAGATTAATCAAAATCATTTCAAAACCATTAGGAGTAAACGAATTGCTTGCTCTTGCAAAAAAATACAATCAGATTAAAGCTTGAAAAAGAATTCAACAACATTATCAAATCTAAAAATTTATTTCAAAATTAAAGAGCGGGTCTAAAGGGATTCGGACCCTTGACAACCGGATTAAGAGTCCGGTGCGCTACCTGGCTGCGCCATAGACCCACCAAAATAGATAGGCCTAGAGTTGTTATTAATCTTAAGATTTTAAAATAAATGAAAATTTTTAGTTTTGTGCTTTAGCTTCAATTTCATTGTACTTTTCAATGATTGCTGTAAGTGCAGTTGAAACTGGAACATCGTTCATCTTTTTCTTTTCGGCTAGAAGTTTTTGGTATGCATCTAGTGTAATGTATACTGGAATTGAACCGTTTCCTTCTAGTAGTCCTCTAACGTTGTATAGAGCAGTTTCCATTCCTTTCTCAGCAGATTTTGCAAACTTTGCTTTATCCAAAATTGCTCCTAAAGGACCAAATGGCATCTCATAATCTACTGACATGGTTACTCTTGTGAGATTATTACCTAATGCTTTGAATTCGTTGGTAATTTGCCAGTTCTTGAAAGGACCTTCAATTTGTTTGGCAGTGATTTTCTCATTTCTGATGAATTCAGTTGTTTCACAATCCCACTCTAAACGTTTTCCGCTAAAGTCACCGATAACTCTAAAAGTTGTACCAACACCCATGCCTTCTTTGATGTCCATAGGAACTACAGTCATACCTACAGTGTCATTTTTGATTTGATCAGAAACATGTTCTGGTCTTGCAAAGTAGGTAAAAACATTCTCTACAGGTGTCTTGATATCGATTGATTTTGTAACGAGGGTCAACGATTGAGTTTCTTGCCAATAAGGATTTAAAGGTTTTGAAGATTTTCCTGAAGAAATAGACTTACAATATATTCATCCATAGCATACAGTAAATTGAATGACTAAAAAGCGATCAGGTTTTTTGATCTTTATTTTGATATTTTCATCATTTTCAGGATTTAGTTCAGCATATGCACATTCCATGTTTAATTCTGCTGAGCAGTCATATGGCAATTATAGAGTCCAAGTGGCCACAGCCCCAGAATTTCCACAAATTGATGAACCATCTCAATTTCTCATCAAAGTCACTAAAGGATTTGATTATGAAGAAGTAGATCGTTTTACAATGGGGATCAGAGTCTTTTATCATGATCAGCAAGTAGATGCCATTCCACCTACCTCAATAGAGGGATCCCATTGGGATTTTGATTATGTTTGGAGGAATGTGGGAAATCATATTGTTAAAGTGGATTTGTATGATATGGAAGGAACTGAGGGGGTTTTGACTTATACATTTAACATGGGAACACAAAGTCCATTTGGAGTAATATTCATTGGTGCAATTACTACAGGCGCTTTGGTATTTGTAGGGGTAATGTTGTATATTTACTTGCCAAAAATACTAAGAAAAGCTAAGCAGTAATTGTTTTAGAAGACTTTGTAATTCTAAATGCAAATATCACAGTTAACAACACCATAGCAAATAGCCATATTCCAATGCCCAAGTGAATTGCAACTAGTACTGCATGTAGTTTTGTGTCAATGACTAGAGCTCCTAATGTAATTTGTGTAATTACTAAACCTGTTGCAAGTGAACTAGTAATTTTTATTTTCGAGTCTGAATTTTTGTTGATTAGACTTGCAACCATAGTAGCAATAATCAACACCCCAGTAGTTGCAGCAACTGTTCTATGAATCCATTCAATAAGATATTCTTCAGAGGGCATTACTCCATTAGGACATAGAGGCCATTCAGGACAAGTCAAACCTAGGCCAGCTGCTGAAATATATCCACCAATAAACATCAATGAATACAAAACAATCAATGTTGCTAATGCTAGATATTGAATGGCCAAAATTTCTCTACTAGTTTACTGTAACAATACCTGTCATCCATGGATGGACCATACAAAAGTAAGGGTATTCACCTGCTTCATCTAATGTAACTGAGAATGTGCCACCTGCCATAAACAAACTGCTATCAAAGATTCCATCAGGACCGCCTGCTGGTGTTCCACTTGTAACTGTATGAGCTGCTGAATCATCATTTGACCAAGTAATTTCTTCACCTGCTGAAACTATAACATGGTATGGAATGTAACATTCGTTTGTTGCATCACATCCAGGAACTCCAGAACCTTCTGGTAGAGATATCACTCCATCATATGCTACTGGTTCTGATACTGCAACTTCTTTCTTTACCTCTGGTTCTGGTGCCTGCACTTCTTGTAGAACCTCTGGTTCTGGTGCAGCTTTCATAATCTCTTCTTCAACTGAAACATCACCTACAATGATTTTACCTACCATTCCTTGTTCTCTATGACCTGGAACTGTACAAATGTAATAATAAACTCCTTCTTCACCTGCAACAAACTCGGATGTTCCAGCCTGGCCTGGTTTAAGAGGATTGGATGCAGTTGCAACTTCACTTCCTGGAATAATTCCTCCAAATCCTTCTTCTTGGGCAGTCACACCAAAGGAGTGGAATGATCTACCATCATTGACAACATCAAAGACAACCTTGTCTCCAACTTCCATATTGATTGTTGGATTGTTATCAGGATCTCCTGGTAATGCGTTAAATGCCAAAGTCCTAAAGTCTGATGATTCAATAAATGAAAGAGCAGACATTATAGTTGCTCCAGTGTGTGCTGCTGGACCTGCTGACGCAGAATCTCCAGCCATCATTGCTACAACTGGGGCTGGTTCTGATATCCAATAGTCCCACATTCCAAAGAAGATTGCTCCACCTACAATGCAGATACCCAACATGATTATCATCATTTTTCCAGTTCTAGCTGGAGTTGTTCTGTAAATTTGGGAATTATCGTGACTCATTTCATAAATCTCCTAATGTGATGGGTTCTTTGCCTCAAATGGATAATAGTATTTCCCACCGACTCCAAATGGATCTTCGGTATTTGCAGGTTTTCCTCTTGCAGAACTGTAAATCATGTTTGCTAAGAATATTGCCATACTGACACCAATAATCATTGCACCAACTGTTGCAATTTGGTTCATAGCAATCCATTCTGGGATTGGTGGATAATCAAAAATTCTTCTTGGCATTCCATACAAGCCAAGTACGTGTTGTGTAAAGAATACCAATACAGTACCAACAAAGGACATGATAAAGTGAATCTTACCCATTGTTTCATTGTACATTCTTCCAGTCACATATGGGAACATGTAGTATAGGAATCCAATTGAACCAAATGCAATTGTTCCCATCACAAAGAGATGGAAGTGTCCAACTACCCAGTATGTATCGTGTGTTGTAAAGTCTAACGGCATAGCGGCATTTGCAACACCACCTGCACCTGCAGAGAAGAATAATGCAATACCACCAACAGACCACATCATTGGTGTTAAGAACTTGATTCTTCCATTCCACATTGTTGCTACAAAGTTGAATACGTGCATCGCAGATGCAGGAACTGCTGCTAGAGTTCCTACCATGAATACGGTTTTTTCTGTAAATGACATTCCGGTTGCATACATGTGGTGTGCCCATGATGAGAAACCGACAATAGATAGCAAAACAAATGCAAAGACACCAGAGTTGTAACTGTAAATTGGTTTTCTTGAGAATCTTGGAATTATTTCATACATCATACCAATTGCAGGAATTACCAGTACATACACCTCAGGATGGAATGTAAACCAGAACAAGTGTGCATATGCTATTGGATCTCCTCCCATTGCAGGATTGAAGAATCCACTTACACCAAGTCTGTCAGTAAGTAGCATTAAGAGCGCTGCAGCAAATGTTGGAATTGCGACAAGGATAATCAAAGATGAGGATAAGAAAGACCATGCCAACAATGGAACTTGTCCAATTGACATGTCTGGATGTTTACATTTTAGAATTGTAACGATAAAGTTGATTGCTCCTAATACGGATGAAATACCTAGAATCTTTAATCCAAAAATCCACATGTCAGCAGCTGGACCAGGAGCACTGATGATAGAGTATGGCGGTGTTGCATACCAAGTAAAGTCTGCAAAGCCTAGCCAGATGAGTGCTCCACCAGGAGGAATCATCCAAAATGCAATTGCATTGAGTTTTGGATATGCCATGTCTTTGTATCTAACCATAATTGGAACATAATAGTTACCAACTGCAGATGCAAATGGAATGATAAACAAAAAGATTAACGTTGTTCCATGAACTGTAAAAATTCTGTTAAAGGTCATTGCATCACCAATAATTTGTGCACCTGGTAAGAACAACTCTGCTCTGATTGCAAGAGCCAATGCTCCACCTAAGAACAAGAATCCTAGGGATGTAATTAGATAAAGTAAACCTACATCAGTATGATGTGTTGAAAACATTATTTGCCAAATTGGACGTGGCTTTTGTAATTCAAGAACCATTAGTTAATCTCCTCAATGTTTACCAATGAAAGTTGTGATAAAAGCGTTGTCAAGATGATGGATCCTCCACAATCAATTTTCCTCTCATGTTATAGTGAATCAATCCACAGTATTCTCTGCATTGAATGTCATGTTCTCCTGCATCAGTTGGAGCAAACCACACTGTGTTTACTCTGCCAGGAATCGCATCCATCAAAACTACATAATCGTGAATATTAAAAGAATGATTAACGTCTTTAGAGTGAATTTCAAATTTGTAAGCTTTACCAACTTCTACATGTAGTTCACCGGTTTCTTTAGTTCCATCTTCATGTTCAAAAGTCCAGAACCATTGCTGACCAGTTACAATAATCGTTTCAGCATCTTCTGGGGAATGTTCAACTAATCGTTCTGCTTCCCAAGCTTCGGCACCTACCCAAACCATTAGAGCTACAACAACACCGATGTAAATCCATTCAGGCCAATTAGAGTGTCCTCCCATGATTACCAGTCCGTGCCCTCATATGGTGTTGGCTTTGCTTTAGGATGAGATTCTCTGAATCTCCAGCATTGCCAAATAATTGTTCCAGATACTACTGCACCAACAGTAAATCCGACTGTCATTAATCGATAAAATAAATTCCAAATAACTACTCTACGATCAAGATATTCACCAGGCTCATCACCAGCTGCAAATACCAAGTCTACAGCTGGAACTATCATTAAAACTGCCAATACCAAAAGCAACCCAACGAATTTCTTCATAGTAATTGAATGACGTGAACTATAATTTCTATTTAAGGGTTTTCAAGATTATTAGCTACCAACCCTGATCGAATCGAGAAGGATGCATTACATTCAATCCAGAAAGGGAGAATTTCCGTTCTTTTTCCCTAAAGATGTTAAGAGAGGCATTTGCAATGATCAGTTCAAAGAGATTAGTAGCAGATAAATCGACAATTGTTGAAAGCATTGCTTTTATTGGATCCATATGGGTCACTAGGACAACATTTTCGTCTGGATGTTTTTCAGCTACATGATTTACTATTCCTAAAACTCGTTTTTTGACTTGATCAAATGTTTCTACTCCATTGTGAGCAATTTCCAATTCACCTTTATAGAATTTCATAAAGACATTACCATGACTAGTAAAGATCTTATCATAAGGCATTCCAGTAAATTTTCCCATATCAAGTTCAATTAAACGATCATCAATTGTTACATCAATTGAATTATGTTTTCCAACAATTTCAGCAGTGTGTTTTGCTCTTTGAATGGGACTAGAATAAATTGCTGAGACATTCATGTGTTCAAGTAATTCAGCAGTATGTTCTGCTTGTTTGATTCCAGTTTCAGTTAATGGGATACCTTCTGTTCGTCCAGCTAGAATTCTTTCAGTGTTATTTTTAGCTTGTCCATGTCTAAGAAAGATAATCTGTCCCAATTTGATCGATTTTCAAATAAAGATAATAATAACATTGTTAGATAGATAAATCATGAAAATAGGAATTATCGGTGGAACTGGTGGAATGGGTAAAGGATTTGCTTTGAGATGGTCACAAAACAATGATGTAATAGTTGGCTCTAGAGATGCTGCAAGAGCATCAGATTCAGCTGTAGAATATACAAACTTGGCAAAAGAAGCATTTGGTGAAATCAAAGGATCAATTACAGGAAATGATAATGTTTCAGTTGCAAAAGAAAGTGATGTTTTAATTTTATCAATTCCATATGAGAATATTGATTCTGTATGTTCAGGAATTTTATCACAAGTCAAAGATAGTTGTGTTGTAGTATCACCAATTGTTCCAATGACAAAAACAGATGTAGGGTTTGAATGCGTTTCAATTAAAGAAAACAAACCATTCTCATACAAACTTGTCTCAGAACATATGAAAGATAAATCAAAACTTGTTTCAGCATTTCATGTAATTTCTGAAAAAAAACTTGTCAATCCAACTCTAGAACTAGATTATGATATCTTTGTTTGTGGAGATGATATGGAATCAGTTACAGTTGTAAATAGCTTAATTGATCAAATCAAAGGATTAAGATCAATATACTTGGGACCAATCGAATTATCATATCTTGCAGAAATGTCTACCCCATTGTTGCTCAATGCGATGATTAGAAACAAGATAAAGAATCCAGGCATCAAAATTATCTGAGTCTCATTTATCATGAGTCACGAGTATTATAGACGGGGCAGAAATTGGTTTACAGCCATAGGTGTGTTGTTTTGCGTGATGGGAGGAATAGTTCTTGTTCAACAATTATTGATTTGGGGAATAGATTTTGTGGGAGATTTTTTGTTTAATGCTGAATTTACAAACGAAAAAGTTTCAGTTGCAATGATATGTTTTGGATTTTTTATGATAGCATTAGGATTTAGAAAACATGAACAAAAAATATGAATTTCTATCAGAACAAAAAATATTACATTTAGCTACAATAGGCAAGAACAAAACCCCCCATATCTCACCAGTTTGGTATAGGTATAGTAGTAAAAAATTCTATATTGGGACAAACACAAGCAGGCAAAAAATTAAAAACATCAAAAAAAACAGCAGAGTTTCATTTTGTGTAGATGTAGGGATTAATGCTCCAAATATCTATGGAGTGATGGGGCAAGGAAATGCCAATCTTATTTTAGAAAATTCCAAAGTTAAATCAATCGCAAAAAAGATTCTTTTGCGATATTTTAAGACACTTGAGAACAAATCAGCAATAGAATTACTAGATGATACTGATTGTATTATTGAGATAATTCCAGATAAAGTTACAGTTTGGAATTACTGAGTTACAAATTCTTCAATTTTATTCATTGCTGAATCTAATATTTTGAGATCAGGAAGATATACTAGTCTGAAATGTCCACTGCCGTATTTTTCTCCAAATCCAGAACCATGAACAGTAAGCACACCTTTTTCTTCCAATAATTTTGTAACAAATTCTTTGTCAGTTCCAAATCTAATATCTTCAATTTTTGGAAATGCATAAAATGATCCCTTTGGATTCGGACATGATAATCCAGGTATTTCATTTAGTCGTTTAACAACAAAATCTCGATGTTTCTTCATTTCTGAAACAAAGGTGCCAATGTAATCCTGAGGTCCGCGAAGAGATTCCAAAGCTGCATATTGTACAGGAAGACTAGTTGCAATTCTCACTCTTGCTAATTTTGGAAGATGTTCACGTAATTGTTCAAGTTGCGGTGATTGATTAAATGCAATGTAGCCTATTCTCCAACCAGACATTAGGTGTACTTTTGAGAATCCGTTTAGAACAATAACTGGAGAGTCTCCGGCAACTTTTCCAATTCCTACAAATTTTTCATCAAATACGATTTGATCATAAATCTCATCACAGATGATGTAGAGATTGTGCTGATTTGCAATATTTACTAGTTCTTTGAGTGCATTTTCATTAAACACAACACCTGTTGGATTATTTGGGCTGATTAGACATATAGCTATAGTCTTTGATGTGATTTTGGATTTTATATCTTCAATATCAGGAGTTGAATTATTCAGATCTACTGCAAACTCTACAGGAACACCACCATGTAATCTAACGTATGAAGCATATGGAGGATAGTAAGGTCCTGGAAGCAATACCTCATCTCCTTCTTCAACAATCGATGAAATCACCATATCAAGTCCTTCTGAAACTCCATTAGTGATCAAAATATCATCAGCTCCAATTGATAGTCCTTTTACATTTTCTTTTTTAGCGATCTCTTGTCTTAATTCTAAAAGACCTTCAGATGTCGAATAGAAATTATCTCCTCTGTTAATTGCATCAATCAAAGCTTGTTTTACATTATTTGGAGGTTGAAATCCAAACTGGACAGGATCACCAATGTTAAGATAATCAACTTGTATTCCTTTTTGTTCTACTTTTCTAGCAGCAAGTACGATATCTCTAATTGCATATTCTACTCCAACAACTTTTTTTGATACCTTCAAAGTATCTAGACAGATATTTACACCTGTTAAAATCTTACTTGTTTGGACTCGTTGCACAGTCTGGATAGTGCGAGCGGCTTCGAACCGCTAGGTCGAGGGATCGAAGCCCTCCGAGTCCTTTAGATTATCTTATAAAGTAAATAATTTCTCAGCATGATGAATTGAAGATATCTCCATTCAAAATTGGATTGATATTGATAATAATAGGAATAGTTTGGACAGTGATTATTTTTGATGAGACTGGAAAAAAATATGATGCAGTAGTTCTCAAAGAATCAAGTTCTTTTCAAACAAAACAGGAATTTTCAGGTATAGGTATAGGATATTTCAAATTATACATGCCTGAATTTTCAGGAGAAGAAGTGTTTGTTCAGATTTTAGATACGAAAGATAATGTGATTCAAGAACAAATGGTTCAGACAAAAATGTCAGTAGGATATTTTGATTTTAATGAAGACGGCAAATATACAATGAAAATTACAAACATTGGAAAAAACCCAATTAATCTAAAAACAGAATTTGGAAATACAAACTCTCAGAAAATGTTTGCATCAGGGATAATGATATTTGTTGGAGCAATAATCATTATGATAGTATCATACGTTAAAATTAAAAATTATAGTATAGAGCAACCAGAGGAAAATATTTCATAGATTTGGATACATTGGATTGTATGTCCAAAGAATAATACTAGATTAAAAATCAGCCAAGTTGTAAAAAATAAAAATGCTATAATCGAGAAAGGCAAGAATATTTTGAGTCTTGTATGCTCTCTATTTTTTAATATCAATACTGCCCCCAATGATGCAAGAACTAGTCCTAACTCTAGTGGTTGATGCGACCATGAAATTAATCCATCAATTCCAAAAACATCATGAGACAAAGAATCACCAAAGCCTGAAACAATCTGTAAGATAGATCCTAAAATTACCAGTTTGATTCCAGTTTTTAGAGAACCGCGAACTGATTTTCTAATTACTAGTATGCCTCCCATTATTGCTGCACAACTAGTCATGGAAACTCCAAAATACACTACAACATGAGAAGGACTCCAAAAGAATTCAGGTTCTTTTTGAATATGAGATATGGCATCCCAAAATCCCGCTGAAACAATCACAATAGGACCAATTACTGCTAAAATTGATGCAAGTGAAACAAGCGTACTAGATTTTGCAATTGCTGAATTTGATAATTTTTGAATCAGTTTCATTTTGTTTTTATAATATTATTGGATTATTTGAGATATTGTAAGAGTAACATTTGAAAAATTCAACATGATAGGTAATTTTATGAATTAACTATATTAGATGAGACAATCTAGTCTGATTATGAGTCCAGGTATAGGATTGATGAAGAGGCGCCTAGAAAAAGAAAAAGATGCAATTGCACTGGCAATTTCAGGCATTGCAAAAAAATATGATGTAAAACCAGAAGATATCAAAACATTGGAAACAAAGTATCATAATGATGCAGGGGATTGGTATGTTGCATTAGGATGGAATGAGAAAAAGGCGATAATTCAGATGGATTCAGTGTTAGGTATAATAACAGAAATCAAAGAAATTTAATTATCAAGAGTTTTTTAAAATATTATGAACAGAGCAATTGTTCTTGGAGGTTCCCGCGGAATAGGAAAAGCAATTTCTGATTCACTAAAATCAATAGATATTGATGTTTTTGCAACATCAAAAAATGATATTGATACATCAAATTTAGACAGCGTTAGAAAATTTTTAGAAAAACATAATGAAACAGAGATTCTTGTTTTAAACACAGGAGGGCCTGCGCCAAAACCTTTCTTGACTGTTACAGAAAAAGATTGGAAACTATACCACAATCAACTATTTCTGGGGTTTGTCACCATTCTACAGAAAATCAAAGTTAATGATGGAGGATATATCTTTTTGATTAGTTCTAATGTAATCAAAGAGCCAAATTCAAAATTGATAATATCTTCAGCATACCGTGCTGCATTTGCTGAAGTTTTCAAGGTATTAAGCAAAGAATATGCTCAAAAAAACATCAGTTGCATCAACATTGCACCAGGTCCAATCAACACAAATAGAACTCAGGAATTAATTGAGAACATACAAGAATTTGAAAAGACATTGCCTATGAGGAGACTAGGTGAGCCTGAAGAGATTGGAAATTTTGTAAAATCTATAATTGAAAACAAAATAAAATATCTTTCAGGAGTTACAATAAACTTTGATGGTGCAAATTCAAACTATATTTTTTAAGATTATTTTTTAAATTCAACATTTGGTGTGTCTGGTTGACCTGCAATTGCAATGAGTCCACCTTCACGTAATTGTTGCAATAACTGCATGACTTCTTTTTCAACTTGATTTCTTTGCAATCCAGTTTGCTGTGCAAATACTTCAACTAGTTCTGTTACTTTACGCTGACCATTACAAGACTTCCAAAAATCTACAATTGCCTGATTGACCATAAATCCCTGATCATGTTCATTAGCTAGTACCATAGAACCGTCTTCTTGTTGCACTAGTTTGCCAACTCCTTGAGGTAATGCAGTTTCATAGTTAATTGGTGCAGGAGTATTCATTGCTGCACCCATGTTTTTGATTTTCATTTTCCCCTCCTCAGTCATTTTATCCATTGTCCATGCAGGCTCCCAGACGATATCTATTTTGACATTATTCACTCCAGGAACTTTTTTTGCGTATCTTGTTGCGTCCTGAACAAGAGTTTCATGTAATGGACAACCTTGTGTAGTCATTGTCATTTTGATGTTTACATCATTGTTTTCTGTAACATCAATTCCATAGATTAATCCCATTTCCACAATGTTTAGAGGGACTTCAGGATCCATGCATTGTTTCAAAGAATCCTCAATTGCCTGAACAGAGACAGTACTCATATTGTATGCAGCAGTTTGAAAAACAATAAAAACTTTCTAATTATTAGCTTCAAATAATTTTGGGATGGATTCTTCATAGGGTGCAGTAGCCACGCCTTTTTCAGTAATTATTCCTGTAATTAGTTCAGGTGGAGTCATATCAAATGCTGGATTTATTACTCCAATATCATCAGGTGCAGTTTTTTTATCTCCAATTCCTGTAACTTCCGCTCCATTACGCATCTCTATAATGACATCTTCAGCCTTTGTTTGCAAATCAATGGTAGATAATGGTGCTGCCACATAAAATGGAATCCCATGTTGTTTTGCCATTGTTGCCACTTGATAAGTTCCAATCTTGTTGAATACATGACCTGTCTTTACAATTCTATCAGCTCCAACTACAACTTTGTTTACTAGTCCATTTGCCATTGAATATCCAACTGCAGTGTCTGGAATTAGACTAACATCAAATCCATCATGTTTTAACTCAAATGCAGTTAATCTTGAGCCCTGTTGAATTGGTCTAGTCTCAGTTGCAATTACTTTGACATTTTTTCCACTCTCTCTAGTTGCTCTAATTACACCTAATGCTGTTCCATATGCAACAGTAGCTAGTGCTCCTGCATTACAGTGAGTCATTATAGTATCATTATCATCAAAAAGAACAGAGCCATTCTTCCCCATTACTTTGTTTATTTCAATATCTTCCTCGGCCATTTTTTTAGCTTCAGAAATTACTAATTGTTTAATCTGTTCAACTGAGTTTCCAGACTTCGCAATATTCATGACTTTCTTTAACCCCCAACCTAAGTTTACTGCAGTAGGTCTAGTTGCAAAAAGAATTTTTCTTGCACTATCTAAATCTGAAATTAATTCATCCTTTGTTGTGGCTTTACTTTGTAAAACTGCCAATGCCAATCCAAATGCCCCAGAAACACCTATTGCAGGAGCGCCCCTTACTATCAAATTTTTAATAGCATTTGCTACTTGATTAAAATCGTCATATTCTACAAAAACAAGTTCGTTAGGTAACTTGGTTTGATCAATCATTATTACCTTATTATCTTTCCAATCTACTGTTCTTAACGAAGGATGGATTTGGATATCGATATTTTCCATTTAAGATAGAATTTTTAGAACTATATTTAAAATCAACCTAAGAAATTTTTATCAAATGTTATATCCTCATCTGATTTTTTAAAAGTACTTGCTTGATTTGCTAACATTACAAAAATTTGACAGTCAAAAAATGTATGAGGTTTACGATAGATGGCCAGAAATTGCCCAAGAATCCTATAATGCATCGTTAGAAGCAATAAAATTTCAAGGTATAGATCATATAGTTTTTGCAGGTATGGGTGGTTCTGGTGCTATTGGTTCAATATTTTCCTCAATTTTATCAAAAACAAATATTCATGTTTCAATTGTAAAAGGGTATATTTTACCAAAAACTGTTGATTCGGATACTCTTGTTGTGACTACTAGCGTTTCTGGTGATACTGATGAAACTTTGACAATACTAAATTCTGCAAGCAGACAAGATTGCAAGGTCATCTCTTTCTCATCAGGAGGGAAAATGGAAAAATTTTGTATGAAGAAGAAAATAGACTATAGAAAAATTCCCAAAATACATTCCCCTAGAGGATCATTTACGAGATTTTTGTATTCTATGTTAAAGGTGTTAAATCCTGTAATACCTATTCCTGCAAACGATATTTCTGAGTCAATAATCGAGATGAAGAAATTAAGCAGTAGTATAAATTCAGAAAATTTAACAGCAGATAATCCTGCATTAAATTTAGCAGAGTGGATATCAGGAATTCCATTAATTTATTATCCTGCAGGATTGCAAGCAGCTGCAGTCAGATTCAAAAATTCACTACAAGAAAATACAAAAATGCATGCAATAACAGAAGATGTGGTTGAATCATCCCACAATGGTATTGTTTCATGGGAACAACAAAGTAGTGTAATTCCAATAATGATTGAGGGAGCTGATGATTATATCAAGACGAAAGAAAGGTGGGAAATCCTAAAGAGATTTTTTAATGGGAGAAATATAGAATATAGAGAAATTTTCTCAGGAGATGGCAATATTTTAACAAAATTAATGAGATTGGTGTATCTTTTAGACTATGCTTCAATTTACAGAGCAGTATTATCAGAAATTGATCCAACACCTGTAGAATCAATCAATTTTATTAAAAATAATTTGTAATTTTTACCACTATTTCGAATCATATGATTGTTTTATCTGAACATATTTTTTGACGATTGATTTAGCATTTTAATTTTCTTCTAGTCCAAATTATTGATTTTATCAATTTACCAAAAGGATTCTTCATCAATCAATAAAAAATTGAACAATATACAATGTTATCCAATAAAACTTTGTAACGTTTTTGGTTAATTTCTCAGAAATTTATGAATTTCTTCTGAGAATTGTCACATTTCATCATTATCCATATCGTAATCTCTAAACATACTATTACTAAGATGCACATAATTAGATAACCAATGCTATTGAGGAATTATTTTTTAATCAAATATTTTAAAATTAGATATTCACTATCTTCTAAGTTCGCATATTATTGATTCGAATAATTGACGAGTTTTCTGATCAATGATGTAAGTGATCCCAAGATAAACAGCAGCACAAAGGATTAATTGTAAAAGTAATGGAGGTAAGAATTTGAAAATACTGCTATCATAAGTTATCAGATAATTAGATGTCAGAAAATAGACAGATGCTAATCCCAAAGATGCAAATAAATATTTTAAGAAATTAGAGGTTGGAAATTTGAATTGAATATGTTTTTTTGTTAAAAATATCACAAAAATAAAGAAGGGAACTTCAACAATTAGAGAAAGGGCAGCCCACATTGTCACAAGTTCATTTTCAGGTAAATTTTGAGATGAAAGTAAAACTAACAGAAGGGTAAAAACCGCAAGATAGATTCCTATTTTTATGTATCTGATTGTAGGAATAAATATCAGTTTGCTTTTTGCTAGTTCAGAAAATGTTGAATTTTCTTTCAAATCAATTTTTTCTATTGCTAACAATGAAGTTTGAAGTGTTAAACCTAATGTAAAGAAAAATGTCTTAAAAGCAAGTAAAATCACAACAAATGATGATTCTTGATATATTGGATTTAGCAAAAAAAGAATAGGTTTAGAAAAAATTATGGATATAGTCAATAAGGGAATTGCAAAGTATAACAAAAGTGCAAAGTTTTCTTGCATATGTTTGGATTTGCCTCCTCCGAGTAATTTTGAATAAAGACCTTGAGAAATTAGATTGGAATGATATGTAAGGAAAGCTATTGTATTTGAAACACTAAAGAAAGCAAGACCAACAACAGAACCCATAATGATCGAATATAGTAAAATATCTAACCACTGAAGCATGTCAGGAAATGTCGAATACATTGACACCCAAGAGTTTTTGAGCCATCTTTTAACAACATCTAGATTGAATCTATTCCGGATATCTTCCCTAGTAAGAAAAACCTGAATGCTGATTTTTAGAATATTTGCAATTAAGAGTGCAAAAATTGCTCCATCTAGACCCATCTGAAGGAAATATACAAAAGATAAACCTGTGGGAATTTTTGATATTTCAAATGCTATTATGCCATAACTGATAACTTGAGGTTTGGTACCAAGATTTATTGCAGTTATTCCTTTGTTTATAAGATATACTGGTACAAGAATTGTTGCCAAAATCATCGAGCTTAGAATTGCATTACTAGTGTCTGCAATCACAAAGACAATTACTAGGAAAATTGGAATGCATAAAATTGAATATACAATACTTGAATAAACAGTTGTTCGGCCAATTTTTTCACCTCTTGCTATCTGTCTTACTGTCCAATAAGTGATCACACCTTCACCAATTATGAAGTAAGTGATAATATTTCCAATCAAAGACCATGTACCGAATTCTTCAACAGATAGTTGACGGGTGACGATTGTTGTGAATATTAATCCAGTAAATACACTAGAAAGAGCTACTGCAAAAGCTATAAGTCCAGAATATGTTACTCTAACATTGTTCATTATCAGTACTTGATTATAGAGGTTTTAAGCATAATTCATTGTCTTTAGTTTTACTAGATAGACTTTCGATTTGTTGATTTATTGAAATAGATTTGGAAATACTTAAAAACATAAGATCGTTTACAAACAAAACTTTGATATTATTTTTCTTTTAATTTCATTGAATTGAAATTTACATACATCTGATGCAATATCATATTTTTTAACACGTAAATGTAAATAACCTAAAAGCATGTTCATTGCTCCTTTTGGATTATTTTTAATTGTCAAAGTAATTCGGCCTATTGCATATAACGGGTGATATCCTAGTGCCCTCATTGCTTTACCATAACTTTTGTAATTAGTAGTTTTCCCAGTTGGTCTTTGCGACCAGCTAACAGCATTTCTAACAACTTGAATTTTATATGACTCAATAAGTGCCTTATAGACAATATAACTTTCAAATCCATACCAAGTAGGATAATGTAATCCTAATTTTTTCCAAAAATCATATTTTATGATTCTGCCTGAACCTCTAGGAGAGGTGTCTCTCTGTGATTCGCCGTTGATTATACCAGATGTAATAACAAGTGATCTATTTGCATCCATAATTGCAATAAGTTTGGACATATAATCAGGTGGAAGTATATGATCAGCACCAAGTATCATAACATATTGGCATTCATTATCAAGTATGTTTTCTAATCCTTTGTTAATTACATATGCTAAAATTGGTTGGCCGGTAGCTCTAAATCCCCTATCATCAAGATCAAGGACTTCAACATGAGATTTTTTTGCAATGTCATGAGTATTATCAGTGGATCCGTCATTAACGACGATTATTCTATATGGAGTCAAAGTTTGTTTTTTTAGAGCTGCCAAGGTAAAGTTTAAAAATTGACTCTCATTTCTAGCAGGAATTATTACAATAACTTTTTTGTCTATGTTATTCAAATTAACATCAACATAAATTTAGATTGAGCATGTATGAATTGACCTATTCATTACCGTACAATAAATAATCTTTGTTAACTTCATAGACAAATACTCCAATTACTGGTCCAATTTTCTGTTCTGTAAAAGAGGATGAAGCATAAACTAATAGAAATGGACCATTACCATCAGAAGGATATTTTATGTTATCTGTATATACAGCAGTAAAACCAGGAATGTGCTCTAGTGAGTGTTGATTGTTGTTATTCGGGTTTATGTAGCCTACCAGAGAAAATGGAAACATTTTACTAAGTAATGTTTCATTCCAAAAATAATCGGTTCCGCTAATTCCATCGGAATAAAGATATTTTTCCAGTGGTGCACCAACTATACGCATAAACCATTGTTTCTTTGATTCATCGCCTCCTCCAGAGAGAGTATGAAGAGATTTTTCATCTTGAAAGTTCAATTTTTGTCCAGCAACAAAAACTATCATAGTCGCTCTTCATTTCTTGAAGCATTTTCCATGCATCTTTAGGAATACTAAGGAATATTTCAGATATTTTTGAATTTGTGATGTATTAATTGTAGCATTATCTACCATAGTTCTTTGAGACATTGTGGATATCCAATAGCCATAATCCCACCACGAGGCAATTACTGAATCTGGCGGAGTGTTTATCTTTATCCATTCTAAGGTTTACTTTCAATCATTTGTTGAAACAGAATATGTAGGTCCGCCATTCAAGATTGTTGGCGGGGTATTAATAGAAGTAATCCAATTTCCATTTGCAGGAAATGTCAAGGGAATAACAATTAGAATTATTATTACCATACTAAAAGAAATCTTTAACATATTACCTTGAATTGGGTAGATTAGTTTTTTGTAGTGCATTATCTCCCTTGTAAGAATTGATAGACCAATAGAAGAAAGAATGATTATAGAGATTGAGGCAAAAAGTTCTAACCTTACAAAAGCGGAGCTTACATATGATCCGGTTAGTGCAAAAATTATGACTACCGTTAATAAGCCAACAACTACTGGAAATAAAATTGTGAAGTCATATAATGAAAAGTCATCTCCAAAAAGTTGATAAGTTACTGCAGTTGTTATATGTAACATTACTTGTGAACTTCCGGACACATTACGTCCTTCTGGATACCAGCTCATATTAGCATGCCACTGAAAATATTCAGAAAGACCGTTTTCTACAATAAATTGAGTGGCACGGAAATTAAAAAAAAGAATCAAATTCATTTGATTCAAACCCATATTCCGCAGGTTGATAACGAATTAGAAAAGAGATAGAAAATGCTAGAATTAATATTCCAAGTATTAATGGATGATTTATCTTAAAATCAAGATTCTTTATTTTAAATAATTGAAATTGTGTAATCAACAAGTTTGTTTGAGACTGAATAGTTTACTCTTTTTAAAAAGAATAATGGATTTTTTAAGAATTAGATTTACATTGTTGCTTGTGCTGCATCATGGAACATCTGACTCTTTGCACAGCCAGCAGCAAGTTCATCACCTGCTCCACGTCTCATTAGACCTCTATATAGACCGTCTTCTAATTTGACACCTTCTCTTTCTTCCCATTCCTCTACAGTGATAGAGTATTTCTTTTGGATTCTGTCTCTGTACCATTCTGGGATTACATTAAATGCACAAAATGGGACTATTCTGAGATCTGGAGTCACATAGTGAATATCACATCTTTGTAGTCTTTCCAAGTCTTCATTGTATTTGTCTTGAAAGTGCATCATGCCAAGGAACAATCCTTTGACGTGCCATGAACCAACTGAATCAAATGATCTCTTCATGAGTATGTTGCCAAACATCTTGGCCAAGTCTAATCCTGCTGGTTGTTTCTTTGTATCAACAAAGCCTTTGAGTTTTCTTACAACTTCAAGCATTGTAAAATACTTATTTTTACCAGAACGGATTTCCTCTGCTTTATCTTCAAATAATTCTAACATTCCTTGAATGTCACAGAATTTAGTTAATGGGACAAACTTCTTTGTATCTGCATCCTCAAAGATGTATGTTCCTGCACCACAAGCAAAATGAATCGATAATTCATATTTTGGTTTGCTTGAGAATGCTTCAATTACATTGGTTAGTGGCATGCAACTTGGAACTGGGAACCAGTCATCAACAGTTACTTCACCGTTTGTTTGTTCTTCTATTCTTTGGACACAATCAGGAACTGTGATTCTGTATTTTTCACGTTCGGATTTACCCATTCTTCCAGTTAATGATACTGGTTGAAAGTTAACAGCATGGACTACATCCATGTTCTTTTGTGCATATCTGATAATTCCACCTAGTTCGTGATCGTTAATTGATTTGATTACTGTTGGGACAAATACTACAGTAGTACCTGTTTTTCTGCAACTATCAAGAGCATATGGAATTTCCCAGTGGTTCTTTGGGTTTGTTCTTGCAGTTACACCGTCAAATGAAAGATACAGGTTATTACATCCAGCAAGTCTTACTTCTCTTGCAGCTTCTGGATCCATTGCATGTCTGATACCATTGGTATTCATTTGAATATGGTCAACACCTTCTTCTTTCATAATTTTGATAACATCAGCAATATCTTCTCTAAGCATTGGTTCACCACCAGTGATTTGCATAGAATTTCCTGGAATTGGTCTTTCTGCTCTGAGAGTCTTCATCATGCTTCTAACTTGAGTATGGTCTGGCTCGTACATGTAAGCACCTTCAAGGCCTTTCTTTACATAAAAGAAACAGTACCAGCATGTCAAGTCACATCTGTTAGTTACAATCATGTTTGCTAGTCCACTGTGAGACAGATGGTTTGAGCATAATCCACAGTTATTTGGACATGAACACTTGTCAATCATTACGTTTGGAGAATGGGCACCTTTACCATCCATCCAATATGTACTGAATTTCTTGTACATTTCATAAGAACCAAAGTATAATTCCTCACATTCACCGTGAGTTGGACATACCTTTGACATGAAAACTTGATTGTCTCTCTCAAAAACTTCAGCATCCAGAATCATGTTACAGTCTGGACAGATACTTTGAGTGAATCTAATTGTGGATTTTTTACCTAAATTTTTAGTTGATTGATTTGATATCTGAATTAGTGCCATTATGTAATTGAAATTTTTCTGAGATAGTATATAATCGATTTCATACTTGCCCCCGGGTGGAATTTAGGAGGTAGGCATACCTGATTTAAATATCAAAACTGATCGACTAGATCGCAGATGAGTATTTCTGATAAAACAAGAAAGGCATTGGAAAAAATTGGTCTTAC
The DNA here is from genome assembly GCF_029882185.1 of Candidatus Nitrosopumilus sp. GTDB lineage: Archaea > Thermoproteota > Nitrososphaeria > Nitrososphaerales > Nitrosopumilaceae > Nitrosopumilus. The sequence goes on from NZ_JAOULD010000005.1 coordinate 24,997, forward strand.
CAGTTATGAAATTAGAACATTTTCAGCTTTACTCAAATCAGGGGAATTAACAGCATCAGATCTTAGTCAAAAATCAGGAGTACCATATTCAAAAATTTATGAAGTATTGGGAACTTTGGAAGAAAAAGGTTGGATTGGTTCAGATGATTCAAGACCAACAAAATACTTTGCCAAGTCTCCATCTACAGGTCTAGAGACTACAAAACAAAAAATGGAAAGTGATTTTTCACAGAATCAAAATGTTATCTTAAATGAATTAGTGCCATTGTATGAGAAAAGCGGGACTAGTGAAAGACCAGATATTTGGGTGTTATCTGGTGCAGTAAACATTGCAGCTAAAATTTTAGAGATGGTAGAGACTTGTAGAAATGAAGTAATGATTGCATTACCTGAGGCAGGAGTGGAACTTGTAAAACAAGCATTACCAAAATTAAGATCACTTCATGATAAAGGTGTAGAGATTACAATTCTAACATCAGATAAGATGGATAAGGAATCAATTAAGGCAATCAAGAGAGTAGCTACTGTAACAATCAAGAAAGGATTGTTTGGAGGAGGTATAATTTCAGATAAAAGATATGTTGTAATTCTTTTAGGGCCAGAAATAGGAGGTGTAAATTCTTCAGAAGTTGTTGCAATCTGGGCGGATCATGCAGGATTGGCAGGATTTGCACGTCAATATTTTGAATATTTATTAAAAGATTCAAAGAAGGTATAACATGGATGCATTAGATGAAGAAGCATTATTCGTAGGAACTGCAGAAGCTGAACATGTAGAGATGTATCTTAAAGCAATTTGGCACATAAAAGAAAGAGGAGAAGATGTTAAAATTAGCACCATTGCAAAGATGCTCAATGTAAGACAGCCTAGTGTTGTTCAGATGTTAAAAAAACTAAATAGTAAAAATCTTGTAAACTACAACAAAGCAGGTGTGAAACTTACAGATGATGGTGAAAGAATAGGGTCAAGCATGATGAGAAACAGTAGACTATTAGAAGTTCTAATGGATAGTGCATTAAAAGTAGAAATTGATGAAGAGATGGTATGTGGAATTGAACATCACATGAATAAACAATTCACTGATGCCCTCTGTGTAATGTTAAAGCATCCAAGAAAATGTCCACATGATCACGAAATTCCAATGGGCGAATGTTGTAAATCAGCATAACTGAAATTATAACCCAAAAGATATATCATCTTAGAAAATATATTTAATCATGGCATGTTTCTGTGGCTGTAAGACATATGAAAAAAACGATGACGGATTCAAAATCGCATGTGTAAAATGCGGACACGGACCTCAAAACCATAATGATGAATTCAGAGATGCAGCAAGAAAGAACGAATCACAGAGTCAAAAACGTGATGCAGACTTTGGATAGTTATTCGCCAATAATTTTAACTAAAACTCTTTTTGGTCTTTTTCCATCAAATTCACCATAGAAAATTTCTTCCCATGGTCCAAAATCTAATTTGCCATTAGTAATGGCAACAACGACTTCTCGTCCCATTACTTGTCGTTTCAAATGAGCATCTGCATTATCCTCCCCAGTTTTGTTATGATCATATTGTGTAATCGGTTCATGCGGAGCTAATTCTTCTAACCATTTTTCATAATCATGTAGTAATCCACCCTCATTGTCATTAATGAAAACACTTGCAGTGATATGCATTGCATTGACTAGGCAGAGGCCTTCCTGAATTTTGCTTTTTGTAACCAATTTTCTTACATCAGATGTTATATTGACAAAGGCTCTTCTAGTTGTAACTTCAAATGTCAAATATTCAGTTAGAGATTTCATATTTTTATTTGAAATTCCATCCATTAAAATCCTAATGCAGGCTCAGAACTCAAGATCCTCATCATCAATCAAAGGGATAGGTACATCATGGCCTGCAAGGCATGTTTCAAGCAGATTCCTATTGAGTCTTTCAAGAAGCTTGATAAATGGCCAATAGTTCATTCTTTCAAAATGGTTACAATAGACACTCCTGCCTCATTGGAAAGTTTTAGAAGATTTGTCATCTCTAGTACTTGCAAATCTTATGCACCAAGAGCTTATTTGGAAGATTTTGAGGTTTTTGCAGAAAGAGAAGATAGTCTAGGAGCAATCTATGTAGAAGCAGCAGATAAAGTTACTTTAAAAAAAATTAGAGACATCACATTTGTCAATGCTAAAGATATCTTAGGAATAATCTATAATTCAAAAAGTGGAAATACATCTCTCAAATGGAGACAAATTAGAAAAAACAGTGGAAAAGTAACAGGGGAAGCATCTGCAAACTCTCTTACAAATTTGTCTGAATCAGGTGTTCTAACTTTAGAATGGGTTGAAAATTATCTGAAAAAGAAATCACAAGAAACAAAAACTAAAGAAACAAGCTAAACTCTTTTCTTTTTATAAATTAGAATAATATCATGATTACAAAAGAAATAGATGAAAATTCAATATCAGTCATACCAGAAGATTCTGAAGATCTTTTGAATTTACGGCGCATAATCAAAGAAAATGACAAAGTGATTGGGGATACAACAAGAGTGCTAAAACAGGATAGAGATTATTCAAGACCGGATAAGGGTGAGAGAATCAAAGTCAGGATTGCATTAATTGTGGAAAAAATTTCACTTGACGATGTTCTAGATAGATTAAGAGTAGGCGGTACAATTTCTGAATCAAGCAACGAATCAGTTCCTCATGGCTCACATCATTCTTTTATTCTAAAACTTAATGATGGAATTACAATTTCAAAGAAAAAATGGTTACCAATTGAAAAAAAACTTTTAGAATCAACTAATAACCAAGTCAGTTTTGTTCTAGTTGCAATTGACACCAGTGATAGTGGGATTGCAAGGTTAAGAGGTACTCATTTGGAATTTATGCCAAACATCTATTCAGGTTCTGGCGGAAAAAGATACAAAACTAATTTTAATATTGAAAAATTCTTTGATCAAGTGCTACAAGCAATATCAAGTATTTTCAAAGAGGGAGATACAATAGTTATCTTTGGTCCTGGCGAAACAAAAAAGAGATTCGCAAATTTTGTTGAAAAATCACAAAAGTTACAAAAATACAAAATTCAAGTGGTCGATGGGATTGATTCTGGGGGAGAAGATGGAATTTACACATTTACAAAATCCCAAGCAATGCAAGAAATAATGTCAGACAGCAAATTAGCCAGAGCATCATCAATAATTGATGAAGTGATGATTCTTGCAAACAAGAAAAGTAGGAAATTTACTATGGGGTATAATGAAACATTTAACGCCAATCAGATGGGAGCAGTTGAATCACTGGTATTTTCTGACAAAGCAATTCAGGAAAATGACGAACAGACAATGATGGATTTTCTAAATGATGCAGAAAATAAAGGAGTGACAATTTACAGTGTAGATTCATCTACAGACATTGGTCTTAGAGTGACAGGTTTGGGTGGAATTGTTTCTTTGTTACGATATCCAGTAGAATCTTAGTTTGTTGACTCTATTACCCATTTCAGATAAGAATTATTAATTGAATTAACATCGATTTCAGCTATTTCAGGAACATCATAAGGATGAGTTTCTTTAATTTTCTTTTTTAATAGACTCTTGTTTTTTGGAACAGTTTTAAAAATAGCAATGTATTCTGATGAGTTTTCTACTTTACCCTTCCAGGAATAAATTGAGGATATTTTAGAAATATTGACACAAGCAACTGTTTTATTTTTTACAAGCTGATTTGCAATTTTAGAGATGGATTTTTTGTCAGGATATGTTGAGATAATTACAACTAGTTTCATAGTAAACGATAAATGGCCGTACCTTAAAAAATTAACAATTAGTTTGGAACTTGATTTTATTACCCAGAATTCGATAATCTATGTCTTAATGGCATGGGTAGTCATTATTGTAATTGCAAAAGCTCTCAAATTAGAAAAATATGGTTTTGAATTAAAAGCATACAGTCTAGTATACAAAAACAAGGGAGTTAATCAAGTTCTCATAAAAATATTAGGTCGAACAAAACGAGGGATTAGGGTTTTTGCAGACACAAGTGTGATTGCAGGTTTTATTATGATGGCCTTTGCATTTTGGTTTTTGCTAAATAATGTATCAAACTTTTTTGTTGCACAATCAGAATTTTCAGAATTGACAGTATTGATTCCAGGAGTTACATTAACGTCTGCATCATCAATTACATACTTTTTGCTATCTATACCCATTGTACTTGTAATTCATGAAGGAGCGCATGGTATTGTAGCAGCTCTAGAAAAAATTAAAATCAAAACTGGTGGATTTGCAATATTTATTGCAATGTTTGCAGGATTTGTAGAGCCTGATGAAGAAGAATTTGAAAAAGCCAAAAAGATTTCAAAATTAAGAGTGATTGGAGCAGGTGCTACATCAAATGTAATGTTTGCATTTGTGTTGGGTGCTATTTTGTTAACAAATCCATTTTTTGCAATGGTATTACCAGAACCACTTTTGAGTGTATTTTATGAACTACCTGAAGGAGTTTTGATACTTTCTATAATAGAGAACTCTGGTGCTGAGCAAGCAGGATTGCTTGCAAATGATATAATTACTTCAATTAATGACATACCGATATACAGTCCAGTTGATTTTCCTGCTCTTAGTCCTGGAGAAACTGCAAGTATTTCAGTAATCAGAGATGGTCAAACATTGAACTTTGGTGTAGAAATAATGCCTGCACCGGAAGATCCTGAGAGAGGCCTGATTGGCATAATGAGAGACAATTCATTTGCATACAAACCCGTAATGAATTTCATAGAATGGAATGATCCAAATGTTTCAATGTTCTTGCTATGGTTGTGGATGATTTCATTTTTCATTGGAATCATCAACATGCTACCATTGCCAATTTTGGATGGAGGGAAATTCATTCACACAATTATTGATAAAAGAATTTCAGACAAATCAGTCAATATCGTAATGTGGGGAATCTATGCATTCACCTTTGTATTATTTGGCCTCAATATTGCCTTGTCATATTTGAAATCTGGATGGTTTACAATCTAAAATCACCTAAAGAATCATTAATGAAAAAAATCAATTCATTTTATGAAATGTGACAGATGTGAAAATCCTCCAGCATATACAAGAAGATACTCTGGAGAAAGGCTTTGTTCACAATGTTTCTCAAGGTCAATTGTAAGAAAAACTGCAAAAACTATTTCAAAATACAATATGATAAAACATAATGAATTAGTTGCAGTTGCAGTGTCAGGAGGAAAAGATTCTCTAGCATTATTAAAAATCATTAATGAAATGGCATTAACTCATAGTTTTAGAATAATAGCAATAACTATTGATGAAGGGATTCCAGGATATAGAAATGAAGCATTAGAAATAGTTGAAAAGTTTTGTTCTGAACTTAATGTAGAGCATAAAGTTTATTCTTACAAGGATCTGTTTGAATTAACACTTGATGAAGCATTAGACTTGAGAGAAAATGAAAAAACTTCATCTTGTTCAATTTGTGGCACGTTAAGAAGAAGAGCGATTGATCATGCAGCCAAAGATATAGGTGCAGATGTAATTGCCACAGGGCATAACTTAGATGATACATTGCAAACATTTGTGATTAACATGATTTCAGGAGACACCACAAAGGTCGGTTGGATGGATCCTGATACTTCTACAAATGATTTGAGAAAAATAAAACCATTCTGTGAGATTTATGAATCTGAAATTGTATTTTATGCTTTTACAAATAATATGCCATTTCAATCAGAACCTTGTCCACATATGAATGAAGGAATAAGAACAGAAATTCGTGAATTTTTAAATTCATTAGAAAATCAACATAGTGGAATTAAAAATAATTTTTATCAATCAATTCTCAAAATTTCACAGACAGTAAAGAATTCAAATTCAAAAGAGAAAATAAAATGCGAAAAATGTGGAAATGATTGTACAGGTAATGTATGCTCAGTGTGCAGTGTAGTTTTAAAACTAAAAGAAAATCAAACCTAATGCAAATATAACATACTTTCTTAGGAAAAATGGTAGTAGGTAGGATCAGGGTGCCAGCCGTGCCCTATTCTGAAACCGGCTATATGCAGAGATCAGCAACTGTTGGGTAAATCTCTAGAAGGGTAATTCCCGCTTGGTGTGCGGAAATGAAATCACGCCGAGGCGGGTGGTTGCAGGACTAGAAATATCCGAAGGGATAACTTCTAAGACCGAACCATCGAAAGGGATGAGGTCCGGGAGGGAGCAATCCTAAGGTGGAGCATCCACGCTTCCTCGTCAACGTGGCGGATCTTGTATGCCTTGAAATGGGGCTATTCGTCTAGACTGGAGCCAGCAGATCTACTACCTTTATAATTAAAATCAGATTTTCAAATTTATGGAAGGAATTATCTCATTTGGGAATAAAAGAAGTTATGAGGACTTTAAAAAACAAATTCCCAGTTCAGTGCTACCATTATTTGATTCAATAAGAGAATTTTGTTTTTCATTAGGGGATAAAGTAATTGAAGATGTTAGAATGCATAGAGTGGTTTTTTGTAAATCAATGACATTTAGATGGTTTGCAGATGTTGAACCTGTAAGAGAAGGAATAATCATTAAAATCCAAAAAAGCAGAAAAGAACCAATACAGATAATTCAGATTAAAAAAGATCATGAAATTTTAGAATGCACTCAAATCATTAAAAACGCATTTGAAGAAATTCACTAGTACAATACATCAAATTTAGAAAATTCTGCGGCAAATTTTTCATTACGTATCTCTACATCCTCAACTCTTGCATTAGCAGGCCCTCCATGAGCCCATTCTATAATTCTGCTAATATTTTCTTCATTACCTTCTAGAACGGCTTCTACTCTACCATCTTTAAGATTTTTAACCCAACCAAAAACATTATTTTTTTTTGCCATAACTTTGAGAGACTGACGGAAAAAAACACCTTGTACTTTTCCAGTAACAAAGAGTCTAACACGATAATTTGACATTATGAAAATATTTCTTAGAGTTATTAATCAATTTTAGGTTAAAAGAAAAACTACTTTCTTTCTTTGATTCTTGCTCTACCAGTCTTTCGTGCAGCAATACTACCTACCTTTGCACCAGGAGGAGCATCTCTTGAGACTGTAGAACTTTGTCCAACGTGTTGATGACGACCACCACCGTGTGGGTGAACATAAGCTGCTTGAGCAACACCTCTAACAATAGGATATTTCTTTCCTTTAGCTTTAAAACTACGCCACTTGTTACCTGCACTCATAAAGTGTCTTTCACTAGCTCCACCACCAGCAAGAGTACCAATCATTGCTCTGTTTTTAGGATTTAGAGTAGTAAACTTTCCTGAAGGAAGTTTTACAGTAACACCATCATCACCATGTGAGAAAACAGTTGCATTAGTACCTGCTGATTTTACAATTGCACCGCCATCTCCAAAGTGTTTTTCAATATTACATACAATTGTACCATCAGGAATATTTTGAACACTAATGACATTTCCTTTTTCTATTTGTGATTTTAACCCAAATTGTAAAGTTGTACCAACGGTAGTTCCAAGAACTGCAGGTACAAATGAAACAGAGCCATCTTCAAATCTAACTTTGGCTAAGGGTGCTTCCCTACCACGTTCGTGAACAAGATCAATAATTTCACCCTCATGTTGTTCTGCTAGTGGAAAACGTGGATAATTGGCTTTTACTCCTACTTTACCAGTAGAAGTAGATCTAAATTGATTGCCTCCTCGGCCTCGTCTTCGAACTAATGGTCTCTTACCCAAGTTGATCGTTTCCGACCTAAAGAGAATTTTAAGCTTGTGGTATTCTTACTGTTAGTTAGAGAAATTACCACAAAGGTATAAAAATTAGAATTGAGGCCATTGAGTATGAGTCAAAATGCTCTTTCTCTCAAAGTTCTTGAAGCATATACAAGAGATGTTGGACGAGGAGTAGCAAGAATTGATTATGATTCTATGGATACATTAAATGCCTCTACAGGCGATGTAATTGAAATTAAAGGTAAAAGAAGAACAGTAGCAAAATGTCTACCGCTTTATCCTTCAGATGAAGGAAAAGGAATTATCAGAATTGATGGACTAGGAAGAAATAATTCAGGAATTGCTATTGGTGATACAATTTCTGTTAGAAAAATAAAAGCTGTAGCTGCAGAAAAAGTAGTAGTTGCACCACTAGAAGCAATTCCTCCAATAGATGAAAGATATCTTGCAGATGCATTAGAGAGTGTTCCTTTGATCAAAGGAGATAATGTAATGGTTCCATACTTTGGTGGACGTTTAACTTTTCAAGTAATCGGAGTCAATCCAGCAGCTGATGCTGTTTTAGTAACTCAAAAAACTGTTTTCCACATTGCAGAAAAAGGAGAAACATTACGTGGAGTTCCGCAAGTAACCTATGAAGACATTGGTGGAATTTCAAATGAGATTAAAAAAGTAAGAGAGATGATTGAGCTCCCATTAAGACATCCAGAAATTTTTGAAAAATTAGGTATTGAAGCTCCAAAAGGAGTATTATTGTACGGTCCACCAGGTACTGGTAAAACATTACTTGCAAAAGCAGTAGCAAATGAAAGTAATGCACATTTCATTAGTATATCGGGTCCAGAAATCATGAGTAAGTTCTATGGTGAAAGTGAAGCAAGACTAAGAGAAATTTTCAAAGAAGCAAGAGAAAAGGCTCCATCAATCATCTTTGTTGATGAAATTGATTCTATTGCTCCAAAAAGAGAAGAAGTTACTGGTGAAGTTGAAAGAAGAGTAGTTTCTCAAATGTTATCATTAATGGACGGATTAGAAGCAAGAGGTAAAGTGATTGTCATCTCTGCAACAAACAGACCAAATGCAATTGATCCTGCACTTAGAAGACCAGGAAGATTTGATAGAGAAATTGAGATTAAAGTTCCAGATAAAAAAGGAAGAAAAGACATTCTTGCAATCCACAGCAGAAATATGCCTTTAGGCGAAGATGTTAATTTAGATAAAATATCATCTGTCAGCCATGGATATGTTGGTGCAGATTTGGAATATCTATGTAAAGAAGCAGCAATGAAATGCTTGAGAAGATTATTACCTGTTTTAAATCTAGAAGAAGAGAAACTCCCACCAGAAACACTAGACAAACTAATTGTAAATCATGATGATTTCCAGAAAGCATTGATTGAAGTAACACCATCAGGCATGCGAGAAGTATTCATTGAAAATCCAGATGTGAAATGGGAAGATGTCGGAGGGTTAGAAGATGTCAAACGAGAATTACAGGAAGCTGTAGAATGGCCAATGAAATATCCAGGTCTTTACGATAAACTAGGTCACAGGATGCCAAGAGGAATATTACTTCATGGTCCTAGTGGTACCGGTAAAACATTACTTGCAAAAGCAGTAGCTACTCAAAGTGAAGCTAATTTTGTTTCAGTTAGAGGTCCTGAACTCTTATCAAAATGGGTTGGAGAATCAGAAAGAGGAATAAGAGAAATTTTCAAACGTGCACGACAATCAGCACCATGTGTTGTATTCTTTGATGAAATTGATTCTATTGCCCCTATCAGAGGAGCTGGTGGTGAAACAGCAGTAACAGAAAGGGTTGTCAGTCAATTACTAACAGAATTAGACGGAATGGAAAACATGCATGGTGTCATCGTATTAGCTGCAACAAATAGAGCAGACATGATTGATCCAGCATTGTTAAGACCAGGAAGATTTGATAAAATTATTCAGATTCCACTTCCAGATAAAGAAAGCAGAAAGAGCATATTGGTAATTAACGCTGAAAAGATTCCAACTATTAGTGAAAAAAGTGATCCTAATCACATTGATTTCGATAAACTTGCAGACATTACTGACGGACTCAGTGGAGCAGATACAGCATCCATTGCAAACACCGCAGTATCTCTAGTAATTCATGAATTCTTAGACTCACATCCAGATGTAAAAGACATAGAAAAAACTTCAATAGATGCCAAAGTTACGATGAAACACTTTGAAGAAGCAGTTAAGAAAGTAAGAGAGCAAAAAGACCTTAAGATGGGAGAAAAATTAGTAGCTTCCTATTACAGATAGTTTTAATTAAATTACGAATCTAATCCTCATAAATGTCACAATATACAGGCTATGATGGAAAATCATTAGAATTTCTAAAAACAAACCATCTTTCAATTGGAGATTCTGTTAAAATTTTAGCGGATATAACGTATTCAGGCATAATTATGCCAAGATATGAACACAGTGATGACAAACATATTGTTTTAAAATTAAAGAGTGGATACAATATTGGTTTAGAGATCACAAAAATTGAAAGGATTGAAAAAAATCCATCTTTAGAAAAAATAACAGAAAAAAATGAAAGAATTGAAAAAAATGAGACTTTGCCAAATGTCCTGTTATTATCAACAGGGGGTACAATTGCAAGTAAAATTGATTATAGAACGGGTGCAGTTACGCCAGTATTAACAGCTGAGGAATTGAATTCGTCTGTTCCAGAGTTGGCAGAAATTGCAAATATAGACACAAAAGTACTCTTTTCAGAGTATTCAGAAAATATTATGCCTGAACATTGGTTAAAAATTGCTGAAACATTAAAAAAATATTCTAAATCGGAATATTCAGGAATTATTATTGCACATGGTACAGATACAATGCATTACACATCATCTTATCTTTCTTTTTCACTTGCAGGTTTTCCAATACCAATAGCACTAGTAGGTTCACAAAGATCATCAGATCGGGCATCATCAGATGCTGCATTAAATCTAATTGGAGCTACAAAATTTCTAACTGAATGTAAAACAAATGGAATCTATATCGTAATGCATCAAGATGAAAATGATGAAACAATTGCATGTCATCTTGGTACAAGAGTAAGAAAAAACCATACAAGCAAAAGAGGAGCATTCCAAACAATTGGAGATGATCCTGCATTTTTAATTGTAAATAATGAAATTCATGATAATATGAAAACAGATTTTTTCACATCTAAAGAATTTGAACCTAAGATCAAAATAAATGAAAAAGTTGCACTAGTGAAGTATCATCCAGGATACGACCCATCTTTATTAAAAAATATTATAGATTCTGACTATAAAGCAATAATTTTTGAAGGCACCGGACTAGGACATATTGGAAAAAACATGTATTCAATGGTAAAAATGGGAAATGAAAAAGGCATCTTTATGGGAATGACCTCTCAATGTATAGATGGAAGAGTCAGAATGACAGTTTATGAAAGCGGTAGAGATTTACTTGATTTAGGAATAATTCCTTTAGAAAACATGATTCCAGAAATTGCACTAGTCAAAGCAATGTGGGTTACTGGAAATACTGAAAACCTAGACGAAATTAAGAAAAACATGCTTAATAGAATTGCATCTGAATTTTCTGTATAATTAGGAATCAAAATGGAGAAATTTTTAATCAAAGATGTAGGTGTCAAAGTTGGATTAGAAATTCATCAGCAGCTTGCAACGAATAAAAAATTATTCTGTAATTGTACCCCTATTGAATCAGACGAATATTCAATTAAATTCCAAAGAAAATTACGAGTATCTAAAAGTGAGTTAGGTGAATTTGATCCTGCCGCATTATTTGAAAGTACAAAATCTAAAACAATAATGTATTATGCCAACCCTCAAAGTAGCTGTTTAGTAGAACAAGATGAAGAGCCTCCACATGAATTAGATGAAGATGCAAGAAAAATTGCTCTAGTAATTTCTTCTGCTTTAAAATCAAATGTTTTTAGTGAGATCTATCCTATGAGAAAAACAGTAATCGATGGTTCCAATACAACAGGATTTCAACGTACTATGTTAATTTCACAAGGGGGGTTTTACAATGCAGGAGATAGAAAAATAGGAATTCAATCAATTTGTTTAGAAGAGGATGCAGCAAAAATATTAGGTGAAGAGGGTTCCACAAGAAAATTTGGCCTAGAAAGATTAGGAATTCCATTGATTGAAATTGCAACAGAACCTTTTGAAGTAGAATTAACCGAAATTAAAAAAATTGCATTATCTCTAGGAAGAATTTTACGAAGTACAAAAAAAGTGAAAAGAGGACAAGGATCAATTAGGCAAGATGTTAATATTTCAATTAAAGATGGAGGTGGTGTTGTAATTGAGGTTAAAGGGGTTCAACAATTAGATCAATTAGAAAAAGTTGTGGAATATGAGGCTAAAAGACAACATGGTTTGTTAGTAATCTCAGAAAAAATTCAAGAAAGAAATTGGAAATTTGATAATGAGAATAAAAAAGACGTTACAAAATTATTTTTAAAATGCAAATCAAAGATTATTCAAAATGCGATAAAGAAAAATCAGAAAATTATTGCAATACATTTTAAAAACATGACCGGAATATTTGGATTTTTACCATATGAAGGAATTAGATTAGGAAAAGAAGTAGCAGAATTAGTAAGATTTTATGGAATAGGAGGAGTATTTCATTCAGATGAGCTTCCTAATTACGGAGTCGAGGAATCAGATTTGGATGAATTAAAAAAATCCATAGGAATTAAAGAAAATGACGGATTTTTAATTTTGGCAGCACCTGACGAGAAAGTGGATACTGTTGTAAAACAAATTATTTTAAGAATTGAGTACATTAGAGACACAGGTATTCCAATAGATACAAGATTAGCTACCCAGACAGGAGAAACAAAATTTCTTAGACCAAGACCAGGATCTGCAAGAATGTATCCTGAAACAGACATTCCACCAATAATCATTACAAAAGAAGAATTAACACAATCTGAAAAAAATATACCAAAATCTTGGGATGATTCTATAAAAGATTTGGAAAACAAATACAAAATTAATCCTCAACTTGCAGAACAGATTTTTGATTCACGATATATTGTATTATTTGAAAGAATTGTTGAAGATATTAACATTAATCCAACCTTTGTTGCATCAATTCTTTGTTCTTCAATTACAAATTTGGAAAGAAGTGGATTGGACTCTAATTTATTAAGTAATGAAGAAATCTTCAAATTATTTCAATTATTAGAAAAAAGAAAAATTGCCAAAGAATCTATTGAGATAATATTTGAAAATATAATGGCTGGAAAATCAAAAACTATAGAAGAAGCTATGAAAAACACTTCAATACAATCTGTTAATGAAGATGATTTAGAAAAAATAATCGAAGATATTGTAAACAATAATGAAGAGATAATTAAAAATCAAAAAGAAAGAGCAATTGGACCACTGATGGGAATTGTTATGAAAGAGTTAAGAGGTAAAGCTTCTGGTGAAACAATTAACAATCTTCTTTTAAAAAACATCAAGAAAAAATTAGATAGCATATTCTAGATAGGTGCGGGAAGTGGGATTTGAACCCACGAACTCCTAAAAGATAAGGATCTGAACCTTACACCGTTGACCAGGCTGGGTGACTCCCGCATAGAAAAATCTTGAGATCTAGAATAAGTTTCTTTATTATATGAAACACACATACAAAATTAATCGAGATAAAATGGAATTTAGAGAAGTTTATTGTTCAAATTGCAAAAAAATACTAGGACGGTATAATGTAAAATTCTATACAGAAGACAAAATTGGTGAATTAATAAACACATCACATTCTACACATATCAGAAACGGTCATCAAGTAAACATTAGAAAATTTGAAAAAATCAAATGAGTTTAATTTTTTCTATTGCTTCAGAAAGATTAGAAACTCGAATTATTTGATCATCAGAAACATGTTCATTCCAAGGTTGTGAATACAAAATCACTTTTTTGTTATTTGTTAGAAATTTTTCTACATTTAGTGGTGAATCATCAATAAATACATCATAATCTAATTCTGCCTTCATAGGACCATCAATTACTGAGACATAATTATTGTATGATATATCATGATGATCTAACCAAGATTTTACAAACGAATCAGTAGAACGTTCTCTTGCAGTAACAACATCCACTTGACCAATAGAAGATAGAGATTTTGTAATAGATGACAAGTTTTTTTCTGTGGTAGGTATTGACATCCAGTTTTTCCAACATAAACTAAGTTCAGCATAAAAATCAAATGGATTTATTTGGAATTCCTTCCAAAATTCCCAATTTGTAATTTGATTTTTAGTTATTTTTTGCCTAATAGAATTACTATAATTCATCCAGGATATGATCACATCTGCAAGTACGCCATCAACATCCAAGGCAATTTTCATTTCAGTCATTTAGTCACTTACTTTTCTAAATTCATCTAAGAGATTTTTTTGATGTTTATTGAGTTTTTTAGGCACATTTACTACAATTCTAACAAACTGATCACCTTTTCCTCTTGAATTAATGTGTGGTACACCTTTTCCTTTTAGTTTAATAATTGTATTTGGTTGACTACCAGAATCAACTTTAATTTTTTCTGTTCCCTCTAATGTTGGAACCGTAATTTCACAACCTAAGGCAGCATCAATCATAGAAATATCATGATCATAAAAAATATCTTTTCCATCTCTATTGAATTTAGAATGAGGTCGAACTCTTACTCTAATAATTAAATCACCATTTACTCCATCAGGAATCTCATTTCCTTCATCAGGAACTGTATAATCACCTGAATCAATTCCAGGAGGAATGTCAAAGGTTACTATTTTTGTTCCTTTTTTCTTTCCTTGTCCTTTACATTCATTGCAAGGAGTTTCAATTATTGATCCTTGACCTCGACAAGCAGAACAAGGTGCGGCAGTTACAAATGAAGCAAATTCCATATTACGAGTTTGTCTAACTTGTCCTTGACCATTACATGTTGTACATGTTTTTTTATTGGTACCAAGTTTAGCACCAGAACCATTACAAATATCACATTGAATTTGTTTTTGTAAACTAATTTCCATTTTTTTACCATGAAGAACATCTTCTAAAGTCACAGAGGTTTGATAAAGGATATCTGAACCTCGTTGCTGTTGATTAAACCCAAATCCTCCACCTCCACGACCAAAAATAGATTCAAAAATTGAATCAAATCCTCCACCTTGTGCTCCTTGAAAAATATCATCTGTGGAATATCTGCCATCTACACCTGCATGTCCATGTTGATCATAGATTTGTTTTTTTTCAGGATCTGAAATTACTGCATATGCTTCAGAAATTTCTTTGAAATGTTCTGCTGCTTCTGAAGATTTGTTACGGTCAGGGTGAAATTTTAGTGCTAATTTTCTATATTGTTGCTTAATTTCATCCGGTGTGGATGTTTTTGAAACACCTAAAACCTCATAATAATCTCGTTTTGCAGCCATGAATCATACCTTTATCATAATTATAGTATAAATGATTGAATTTGGATCTCAGTTAGATTTTGTTTGATCGGTTTGAGATGATTCAGAACGTCCATCTGCGCCTTGTTGTCCATCTGCGCCTTGTTGTCCATCTGCGCCTTGTTGAGGTGAGGCATTTTTGTAAAGTTCTGTAGTAATTTCATTTACCAACGTTTGTAATGTCTCAAGTTTAGGCTTCAATTCTTCTGGTTCTTTATCTAAAACTTCTCTGACTTCTTTCACAGCATCGGTGATTTTGATTCCTTGTTCTTGTGAAATTTTATCTTTAAGATCATGATTGACCAGTTTCTCTGTAGTGTAAATATAACTTTCTGCTTCATTTCTCAAATCAATTTTTTCTTTCTTCTTTTTGTCTTCATCAGAGAATTTTTCTGCATCTTCTTTTAGTTTTTCAATTTCTTCTTTAGATAATTTTGAAGTAGATTCTATTGTAATTTTAGCTTCTTTTTGTGTTCCAAGATCTTTTGCTGCAACATTGATAATTCCGTTTGCATCAATATCAAATTTTACTTCAATTTGGGGAATTCCTCTTGGAGCAGGTGGTAAATCGGTAAGATTAAAGCTTCCCAAAGAAACGTTGTCTGTTGCCATTGGTCTTTCACCTTGAACAACATGAATAGTAACTGCTGTTTGATTATCAGCTGCAGTAGTGAAAACTTTACTCTTAGAAGTTGGTATGGTAGTATTTCTTTCAATTAGCGGTTCTCTCACACCACCTAAAGTTTCTATTCCTAATGTGAGTGGAGTAACATCAAGTAAAACAATATCACTGCTAACATCTCCAGCAATAATTCCTGCCTGAATTGCTGCTCCCATGGCTACAGCTTCCATAGGATCTACACCAGATTCAGATTCTTGTCCAACTAACTGACTAACAAATTTTTTCACTAGGGGAATCCTTGTTGGTCCACCGACCATTACGATTTTACTAATATCAGAATTGGAGAGCTTTGCATCTTCTAATGCTTTGAGTACTGAAGGCTTACATCGTTCAACAATTGGCCCAATTAATTCATCTAATTTTGCTCTTGTAATCCTTAATTCTAAATTTTTAGCACCTGATGATGGATCATGTGCAATGAATGGTAAATTGACATCAGTTTCCATAACTGTAGATAATTCAATTTTTGCTTTTTCAGAAGCTTCCCTAATTCTTGTCATTGCAGTTGAATCTTGAGTGAGATCAACGCCTTCTTTTTTCTTGAATTCATCAACAATAAAATCAATTAGAACTTTATCCATATCTGTTCCACCCAATTGAGTGTCACCAGATGTGCTAAGAACCTCAAAAACACCTCCACCCATTTCCATGATGGTCACATCTAATGTGCCACCACCAAAATCAAAGACGAGTATTTTCATGTCTTCTTTTGATTTATCTAATCCAAATGCCAATGATGCTGCAGTTGGTTCGTTAATTATTCTAACAACATCAAGTCCAGCTATGGTTCCAGCATCCTTTGTTGCCTGACGTTGATTATCGTCAAAATATGCAGGGACAGTAATTACTGCTTTTTGAACAGGTTCGCCTACAAATGCTTCAGCATCTTTTTTGATTTTTTGTAAAATAAATGCTGAAATTTGTTGAGGTTTGTATTCTTTATCAAGAATTTTAAAAGTATGATCTGAGCCCATTTTTCGTTTAGCTGCTACAATTGTTCTATCCGGATTAGTTACTGCTTGTCTTCGTGCAGGTTCTCCGACCAAAAGATCGCCATCTTTGGAAAATGCCACCACAGATGGAAATGCTTTGCCACCAACAGTTGCACCTTCAGCTGCAGGGATAATAGTTGGTTTTCCACCCATAACTACTGCTGCTGCAGAGTTGCTTGTTCCTAAATCAATTCCAATAATTTTAGTCATTTTTTTATCATCATCCTTTTTTTGAAATTTCTACTAATGTCGGTCTTATAACTCTCTCATGAGAAATATATCCTTTCCTGATCTCTTTTGTAATTGTGTTATCATCTAAATCTGGATCATTGATAATTGATATTGCCTCATGAAAATTGGGATTAAAAATTTCTCCCAATGCGTCTATTGGTTCAATATGATATTTTTTCAATAAAGAGTCCATATTTTTTAAAATAGAATCTAAACCTTCAGAATTAACTTTACTTTCAGAGAAAACTTCTTTTGCTCTAACAAAATCATCATAAATTTTTAGAAAATCCAATGCAAATTCATTAATTTTTGAATTAACTCCATTTTTAATATCAGTTTGAGTTTTTCTACTAAGATTTTGATAGTCTGCTAATGCAAGTTTTAATTTTCCTTCATATTCAGATGATTTTTGTTTTTCCAAAGACAACAATTCAGAAAGTTCTTTTAAGCTAGATTTTGAATCTGTTTTAGATTCATTATTTTCTGTTTGATTTTCAGTGATGACATTAATTGGAATGTCATCAGAATTAGATTCGCTAGACAATTCAATTAAAATAATAATTTAGCTAATTTATACTATTATTGATTGTTTCACATAAAGGATTAGCTTTGACAATAATTAGATCAGAATCTTGTTTAGTTTTTTTTATATTGTCAAAATCAGATTTCGAACATGCTACTACAATCGTAGTTTTATCACTATGAAATAGATCAAAGTTTGGGTCTTCATACGCTTCGACATCACCTATATAATCACGTAACCTCGATGTTAAGTTTTGTAGCATTTCAATTTTATCTCCACGCATCGCATGTTGATCAAGTGTCCAAGATAAAGCAATTTTTGTTCTACTTGCTTTAAGATCATTTTTCTTTAGTGTTGAACGAATTTCATCTATTAATCGTTTTATGTAGCCATCAATTCCTTTAACACTTCCATTAATTAGATACATGAGTGTGTTTGCTCCTTCAAAAGAAGAGCCTAAAGATTTCAAATCAAATAATCCACTAACCATATTATCTAAGAACATTTCTTGAAAATCATCAGATGAAAGATCATTTTTAGTAATATCATCTTGAGCATATTTACAAACTTCTAAAACACTACAAAGACTTGAAAATCGTGATAAGACATCAATTGCATGAAAATGTTCAGATGATGAAATTGCTACAAATTTTTTCTCTTTTTTACCTACAGTAAGAAGTTCAGATAAAACAGGATCCGCTTTTCCATTAAATGAACCGATGATTTTCGGTTGTTCTTTAAGATCTTCTAGAGGATAATAAAAATATGAAATATGCTTTCCAGTTTCAAGACCAGTTACATGTTCAAGTAATGAAATATTTTCATTGTTACCCCCAAATCCTGTTGGAAGAGTAAAAATTACTGAGCTGTTCTTTTTCATTGAAGAAACTGCATCCTTGAATTTTGAATGAATTTCAGTTTTGATATCTTGTCCAGTTTTTCTTATTCTAGGAGTAAAGAATAGATATTGTGCTTTAGAAATTGCCACATCTATTGGTTCCATTGCCAATAATGGTTCATCTTCTTTCAGAGAAGAGACATTTGGATATGTTTTTGCAATTTCAGCTTTGAGTGAAATTGCAGAAGGTGTGGATTCATCAATGATGTAGACATCTGCTCCTTTAATTGCCATTTGGGATGCGATAGCATATCCTTCAGTACTAAGGCCATAAACAACTACTTTTGCTCCTCCCATTACATTTACAGCTAGGATTAGACTAAGAAAAACTTATTGAACTTACTATAATTAGGAAATTACTTGAAAATTTGGATTGATATTCTAACACCAAAACAATTATTGTTTTCTGAACCAATTATTGAGAAATTAGGAAAAAAATATGATATTTTGTGTACTTCAAGGGACTACAATGAAGTTTCAAAATTGGCAAAAATACGCAATTTTGACCTTATTTTTATCGGAAAACATGGTGGTGGCGATGAAAAAAGTAAGCTAAAAGCAAGTATTGATAGAATGGAAAAGATGTCTAAAAAAATTAAGACATTTTCGCCTGATGTTGTGATTAGTTTTTGTTCTCCAGAAGCAGCAAGAATATCATTTGGATTGGGAATAAAACACATAGCCTTTTGTGATTCACCACATGCAAATGCGGTTATGCGATTAACGTTGCCATTGATCGAAAAACTATTGATCCCACATGTAATATCAAAAAAGGAATTTTCAAAATATGGTATCGATGAAAAAAATATTATTCAATACAAAGCAATTGATGCAATTATCACAATAAAAAGAAGAATAAATAGAAATGCAAAATTACCATTCAAAAAAAACAATAAAAAGAATATTTTGATAAGAGTTGAAGAAGAACAGGCATCCTATACATCAAAACCTAGTAAGATCATTCCAATAATAAAAAAAGTTGTAAGTGAATTTGAGAAAGAAAACGTCGTAGTTTTGGGAAGATATGTTGAACAAATTAAAAATTTACAAAAAATAGTAGGCAATAAAACAAAAATTGTAAAAATGTCATATGATGGAAAACATTTGTTAGAAAATACAGATGTTTTTGTTGGTTCAGGTGGAACAATGACTGCAGAATCTGCATTAATGGGAATTCCAACAATTTCATATAATGCAGTTCCAAATATTATTGAAAATTTCTTGGTAAAGAAACATTTGGTAAAACGTGAAACAGATCCAAATAAGATTTCTATGCAAATAAAGAGAATTTTTGAAGCAGATGATAAACAGAGTCAAAAAAGAGCAAAGATAATTAGAAGTCAAATGGAAGATCCTATTCAAAAATTAATCAAGATAATTAAAGAATAGAAAATTTTTGTTTATTAGACAAATTCAAATAAAAAGTTCATTAAGGGAATGAAAGTGCTCGATTTAGCAGCCCGGTAGTGTAGCGGTCAAGCATAGAGGCCTTTGAAGCCTTTGACCCCAGTTCGAGTCTGGGCCGGGCTACTTTTTTAATAAAAAATAGTATTGTGACACGAATATAATATAGATAGTTTTTCTGAAATTAGGCAGCATGACTGATATAATTTTAGGAATGGGAGAAGTGGGAGAAACACTGTTTCACCTTCTTGAAGAGAGAAATTTTGATAGTGTTGGAATTGATATAGATTCTTCAAAATGTAAAAATTATTTTGAGAATCAAAAAATTGTTAACCCTGAATATCTTCATGTATGTTTACCAGGAGAATTACCGGATTTTGTAGATATCACATTGAATTGGATTAGTAAGATTGAAGAACTAAAAGTTGTCATAGTACATTCAACAGTAAAACCTGGAACTACAAAAAAGATTCAGGAAAAAACAAAAGTGTTGATTTTATTTTCACCAGTTCGTGGTGTACATAGAAGATTTTTAGACGATATTAAAAAATATACTAAATTTATTTCATCAGATGAAAAAAACATAGATCCTAAAATAAGATTAGATTTAGAAAATAGATTTGAGAAAATAGATTGGATGTCAACTACAAAAACTGCGGAATTAGCAAAGATTCTCGTTGATACTACTTATTATGGATGGTTAATCAATTATGCACAAATTACAAAAATGATTTGTGAGAAGGAAGGAATTGATTTTGACGAGATGTGGAAATTTGCAGATGAAATACACAAAAATTTGGGGAATAGACCAAAAATGTATCCTGGAATTATTGGAGGACATTGTGTAATTCCAAATCTGAATTTGATTGATTATGATGAATTAGATATGATTAAAAAAATTAATGAGGCATATGAAAAATTTGAAAAATAGTTTCAAATTCTAAAAATCTAATTTTGTCAAAAGTCTTGAGGCAATAGCAAATAAAACTGATGCAATGATAACTAAAATTATCATTTCAATAATTATAAATTCTGTTATGGTTCCAAAAATGCCTGCTCTAATCACATCTACAAGATAGGTTAATGGGTTTAGATAAAATGCTATTCGCAATGGTTCAGGGGCACCATCTGCAGGGTAAAATGCAGTACTAACAAATGCAAAGAAAAGAAAAACGGTATTAATTATTACATTGAATCCTTCACTTGAGCGTAATCTAGTAGATATTATTGATGCTAGAGAACCAAAAAGTACTGAACCAGTAATAGCCCCAAAAATGATTATTGGGATTGTTACCAATGAAAATTCTACAGAATCAAAAAATACAGGATATCCAACAGCTGCAATTAATACAGCACTAACTAATCCGATTATTCCTATAGTGCAGATATTACTAAGAACATAATGACTTCTAGTGAACGGGCCGGACATAATTTGTTCAAACATTCCATGTTTTCGATCATTCCAAATAATGATACCAGAAATTAAAGTACTATTCATAATATTAAATCCAATCATACCTGAAGCTAAAAATGCAGGATAGTCAAGATCCTTATTTCCAAATGGAACTGCATTAATCAATGGAGCATATGCAAATCCTGCTACAAAAATATAGATTAAAGGAAAAATTATTTGCCAAATTAAAAATCCAGGATTAAGAGAAATCGTAAGATTTCTATTAGTTAATCTAATTATTGGATGCATTTTCTTTTACCATGTTTAAAAATATCTCCTCAAGATTTGTTGGTACAGCAGAGAGGTTGTCGATATCGATTTTATTATCATAAAGCACCTTTAGAATTTGTAACAATACTAATTCAGACTGTTCTGAATGAATAATAATATTAGTTCCAGTTTCAAAATCAATTTTACAGTCTGGTATTTTGGATAAAAGAGAAATAATTTCAGATTTTTTTTCTAACAAATGAATTTTAATAGTTTTTTCTTTTCCAAATCTATTTTTTAAAGCATCTGGAGAATTAACAGTGATAATTTTACCTTTATCAATAATTGCTATTTGATTGCAGAGATATTCAGCTTCAGATAGAATATGTGTTGTGTAAAATATTGTTAAACCTGTTTTAACTTTATTTTTTAAATAATCTAATAACTTTCTTCTTGCACTAGGATCTAATCCAACTGTTGGTTCATCTAAAAATAACAGCTCCATATCATGCATGAATTCTCGTGCAACTTGCACTCTCCTTCTTTGACCAATTGATAGATCCTCATTTCGTTTCTTACGAATCTCAACAAGATCAAAGTCTTTCAAAAGTTGTTCCATTCTTTTTTTACGCTCAATTTTAGGAACATTCCACATCATACCGTACTTCTCAAGTGATTTTTCAACTGAGAGTGTAGGCTCATAGCTAGGTTGCTGCAAAACTACACCAATCTTGTGACGAACTTTGAGAGGATTTAAGATAGCATCAATACCTAAAATAGTTAATGAGCCAGTAGTAGGCGGAATAAGAGTAGTTAGAAGTTTAATAGTTGTTGATTTTCCTGCTCCATTAGGACCTAAAAATCCAAAAACCTGACCTGCTTTTACAGATAAAGTCAGATCAGACACTGCATTAACTGAGCCATATAATTTTGAAAGATGGTTGACATCAATACAAGACATGATAAAACTGCGATCTCCCTATTAATTTAGTTAGTGAGATAAGTGACGGCATATTTTAGAATAATTGAATTAATCAAGATAAAACAATGTAGAAAATTAACAAAATGATTATAGAATTTTTTAAAAATACAAAATCAGTACGATGTAGCGATCATTTTTTCATTAAATCAAATTGACAAAAGAATGAAATTTTTATTAATAGAATGAATTTAGCAAAACTGAGTTGTCAGAATTTGAGAATCTTATCAATAAATTTTTAGAACAAAAACCGGAATTAACTAAAGAACAACTTGAAAACAAGATAAAACATAAAAAAGAAAAGATCGGTGCAGGTTATTTGACTGATCAGGGTGCATTATTTTTAATCGCTTCAGACTATGGAATAACATTATCAGAACCGCAAAAAACGGAGATTAGTTTAAAGGATCTGTATGCAGGAGCAAAAGAAATTTCATTAGAAACTAGGGTTTTGAATCTTTCACCTGCCAAACAATTTTCTAGGAAAGATGGTTCTCCATTTTATCTAAGGACAATGACTGTCTATGATACAAATTCAACTGCCAGTGTAAAATTATGGGATGAGAAAGCAAATCTTCCAGGAATTGAAAATCTAAAACCAGGGGATTTAATCAAAATTATCAAAGCTTATGTTAAATCAGATCTTGATGGTTCTCCAACCATAAACATCGGTTCTGGATCAAACATAGAAACTACAGATACGAAAAGTGAAATTCCTACTATAGACACTATTACAAAAGATGTGAGTGAATCTCATGAGGGAGAAAAAGATTTAGTAGTTTCAGGAACAATTGATGGAATAATTACTGGAATGGAATTTACAAATTCTCGGGGTATGCCTGGAAAAGCTCTGAGAATGAGACTGAAAGGAAAAGATGGGAGTGCAATGAGAGTAGTGTTATGGGGTAAAGATGAGTCAACTATCCCAAATATGATTTCACAATCAGCTAAGGTGAGATTACTAGGTGTCAGAGTAAAATCAGGAAATCAAGGATTGGAAATTCATGGAAATGATGCAACAATTATTGAAATTGAGGGGGGCAAAGAAGCAGAACCAGTAATTGCTAGAATTCTATCTATATCACCAACAGAAAATGGAAAAAATCTAATTTTAGCAGTTGACAATAAAAAGAATTTATTCAATATTAGTGATTTTTCAAACTCAACTATTATCTGTGTAGAAGGAGATGTAATAGAATGCATGCCATCAAAAGTTTACGGAAATTCAATTACTTTGGATGAAAATTCATTTGTTAGAAAATTAGATAACGATGAATCAATTCCTTCATTATCTCAACTCAGAACAAAAATTAATGAAATCAAGGCGGATGGAAATTATTGTATTGAAGCAATTGTGTTAAAAGTTCCTGAAAGACGTGAAGTTCAGACAAAATCAGGAGAATCAATAGCACTTTCAGAGATGTTTGTTGAAGACGACACAGGGCAAATTTGGGTTAAGGGTTGGAGAAATCAAGCAAGAATAATTGATAAGTGTGAATTAGGAGAAATTATTTCTATTACAGGACTAAATGCAAAAGCAGGATTAGAAGGAAGAATAGAGTTGTTTATCACCCCATTCTCTAAAATTACAAAGAAGAATTAAGAATCCCAAAAACCCCTGGTTACTACATATTGTCTTTCTGCCTCATAGATTTGTTTGAATAAATGTTCTTCATCAACCATGTTTCTCAAGATTCTTGCTGCAGTATCTGCACCAACTCCATATCCAGATATCACAGTAATGGCAATCTTTCCAAAGTTTTCTACTAAAGATGCAACTTTCCATGCACGATCAAATTTGTGCCTTTCATCAGCAGACAGTTTTTTTCCATCATGTTTTTTTCTTATGATTTTAGGTAAATCATAATCAGAATAATATGTTGCAGTAATTTGTCTAGCTTTACAATATGGACACATGGGTGAATTTTTTACCTCAAATGTTTGAAACACACGTTCCCATTTTCCACAACGAGCACAAATCAGACGATGTTTTGTCTTTTCTAATCTAGCTTTTACAAGATCAAGAATCCCCTTGTCAAGATTTACAGGAGAAGAATAATATTTTGTAGTATGATCTAATATGGGTTCTGCTAATTTTGAAAATTGATCAACTTCCAACCATATGACATGGATTTTATTATCTTTGATCTTTTTTAGAATTATTTCAGAATTTTTGAGATCATATTTATCATGAAATAATTCTCGAAGAGCTTCATTAACAAGTACTGTTTTAGAATATCGCTCATACAAAAATCTGGCAGATTTTTTTTCATATATTGCACCTCTACCAACCACACCAAATTTTTTTGCAACACACCATGTTCTCCAATTTACATTGTGGGTTCCTGTTAAAGATGCACTAACTATAGACTGTAAATCATAATCATCTTTTAGAATATCCATGAATAATTTTTCTGAAATTCTAGATCTAGAAGACAAAACAATTCTATATCCATCAGAACGAGAATCAACCATAGTTCCCAACATTGCCGAAAACATTGAAGAAAGTAATGTGGCTAATGTTGAATTAATTTTGCTCCCCAAACAAGAATGGATTACAATTGATCCTTGTGATCTATTTGACTCAATTACAATATTGTTTTCATCGGGAATTACATCAAAATTTAATTTTTCAATTATTTTGTTAATTAGTTTAAAATTTCCATTCTTAACTTTGCTACGAAAATTTCCTACTTTACTTGCAGTTTTGTAATCAATTGGAATATTTTCACCCTCCCAATATGGAACAGTGATTCCAGCTCCTCTAAAAGGTTCAACATTTACACTAAGCGATTTTTCATCAACATTGAGAATTCTCCATTGAGAACCTTTTAAGACAAAAATATTTCCAGAGTCGCCAAAATCACCTACAAATCTTTGATCTAAAGATCCAATGATTTTTTTTCCAACGCTGTCAAAAACCTTGAATTTGAGAATATCTGGAATGGTTGAAAGATTTTCAAAATAATATTTGAATGAGCGGCCTTTTTTCCAGAAAGTCATTTTTATTCTATCAAAAAATATCAAATAATTTGAATCAAGTAAATCTAAAACATCGATTAGATCTTTAATTTTTAAATTCCTAAAAGGATATGCCTTTGCTACTAATTCAAAAGCTTGCTCAACTGAAATTTCACCAATTTGCATGGATAATCCTACTAAATGATGTGCTAAAACGTCAAGGGAGCCATCGTGAATTTTTTGTTCTTCTATAGAACCCTCTTGAGTTCGATCAAGAATTGCTTGTGCTTCAAATTCATCATCA
Source organism: Candidatus Nitrosopumilus sp. (assembly GCF_029882185.1). Taxonomy (GTDB): domain Archaea; phylum Thermoproteota; class Nitrososphaeria; order Nitrososphaerales; family Nitrosopumilaceae; genus Nitrosopumilus. The sequence continues at coordinate 50,867 of NZ_JAOULD010000005.1, forward strand.
GGATTATTTGTGATAATTAATCCTTGAGCTGATTCATTTCTATTGTGCTTACTTCTACCTATTCTTTGTACAAATTTTGAGACTTGTCTTGGAGAACCGTAATGGATTACTAATTCAACTGAACCAATGTCTAATCCCAACTCCAGTGAAGAAGTACACACTACAATACCACTTTTTCCTTCACGCAGAATTAATTCAGTTTCTTCTCTTACTTCTTTTGAGAGAGAGCCATGATGTAATTCAATAGGAATAGATGATTTTTCTTTTAATATTGATGCTAAAAATTCAGCTTCTCCTCGAGTATTTGTGAAAAGAAGAATAGGTGAATCTAGATCCATTTTTGATACATATTCAGTAATTTTTTCTGCTACGTCTGAAATTGTTCCATCAACATATTTGATTTCTACATCATATTTTCTTACAGAAGTATCTCTAATTATCTCACACTTACGCTTGGTTCCTACAACAAATTTTCCTGCTTCATCAAAATTTCCAACAGTTGCAGATAATCCAACTTTTGAAAGTGGAAATTTTGAGTTCAATTCGAGTCTTTCAATACTTAATGATAATTGAGAACCACGTTCACTAGATAGTAACTCATGAACTTCATCAATTACAATCCATTCCAACTCAGATAATGCATTTAACATTTTGATCTGAGTTAAAAGAATCATCAAAGTTTCGGGTGTAGTAATTAGGACATCTGAAGGATTTTCAGTAATCTTTTTTCTGTCTTTTTGACTAGTATCTCCATGACGAATTTCAATCGTTAACTGATTTTCATGTGCATATGTTGTAATTCTCCTAAATACATCTCGATTTAATGCTCTTAGTGGAGTAATATAGAGAGCTTTAATTTTTCCAATCTTTTTAGAATTTTTTAAAAGCGAAAAAATTGGAATTACAGAACATTCAGTTTTTCCTGAACCCGTTGGTGCAATCACAAGACAATCTTTCTTTTGTAAAATTATTGGTGATGCTTTTTTTTGAATTTCAGTTAGCTTAGAAAATCCAAATTTCCCAAATAAAGAATCAAGAATTGGATTCAGTTGATTCATTTGATCTTGCTTTTTCATAAACAATTACACCAACTAAGCCAAGTGCAAATAAAGCTACAGTAATAATTGGGATTGAATCAAAAATTCCTGCCATTATTTAACCTAAAAATAGACCATTAAAAATCTTCAGTATGATCAACAAGTCCAATTTTTGTAATGGTATAAGAAAAAGTTTCTTTTTTTAATGCCCAATAAATTTCACCATTGAATTTTGATGAATTTTTAAAAAGATGAATTTTGATATGTGTAAAAGGATCAATTGCATTTTGCATATTTTCAATCTCTTTGCCATCCATGTTCCTGATCATATTACTAACAATAATTGGAATTTTTTTTCTTATGGCTAATTTTGATAATTCATGCATGTATTTCATAAACAGTGAATTTTTTTCAAAAATAGATTTTTCATTTTGATATTCATAAGAGAATAAATCAGTAATATTATCAATTACTATTAAGGTAAAATTATTTTCTTCGATATTTTTGATGGACTTGATTTGATCCGAAGTATTGGTAATTCTTGATACTGTAATTTTTTCAAGTAAATCAATCTCCATTTTAGATTCTTTTTGAATTTCCAATATACGTTCAGGTCTAAATCCACCAGATGTATCTAGATACAAAATATCACCACCATTTTTAATTGAATTAATCAATAATTGGAACAATAGTAGAGTTTTTCCAGTTCCACCTCCACCGAAAATATCTACAATCACACTATGAGGAATTCCTCCAGACAAGAATTTGTCTAATTTTTGTAAACCCGTAGAAATCATTTGGATAATTATTAGAAAAAGGAGAAAAAATTTAAGGAATTTCAATTTTTGCAAAAGAGGTAAGGCTTTTATGCTAGATAACAAAGTTGCAAAACAAGTGAACAATTAGTGTCCCAATCAAACAGTGCAAAACGACCTCTAACAACTCTTCAGAAAAGTACTAAGAAGAAAGTAACTGTAAGACTGAAAAACGAAGTCGAGTATAAAGGTAAAATGGATAATGTTGATTCTTACATGAATTTGATTATGACTGATGCTGAAGAGATTCATGAAGGTAAAACAATTGCAAATTATGGCAGAGTAATTGTAAGGGGCAACAATGTATTATTTATCAAACTAGAAAATGAACTCTAGTTAATGGTGTGGTTGTATGACCAGTAATTTTCTATTTACATCTGAATCGGTAACAGAAGGTCATCCAGATAAAATATGTGATAATATTTCTGATGCATTCTTAGATGAATATCTTAGACAAGATCCAGATTCAAGAGTAGCTGTTGAAACATTGGTTACTACTGATTTTGTAGCAGTTGCAGGTGAAGTAACATCTAAAGCAAATTTTGATAAAAAAGCTCAAGAAGAATTAGTTAGAAAAACTATCAGAGAAATTGGGTATGATAACAAAGATTTGATGTTTGATACTGAATCTTGTGAAGTAACTTTACGCCTTCATTCTCAAAGTCCAGATATCAGTCAAGGTGTCACAGCAACTGAAGATAAAGAACAAGGTGCAGGAGATCAAGGATTAATGTTTGGATATGCTACTAATGAAACAAAAGAGCTCATGCCGATGCCGATTTTGCTTTCACAAAAACTAGCACAAAAATTAGCTGAAGTTAGAAAAAACAATGTTCTTCCTTGGGCAAGACCTGATGGAAAAACACAAGTTTCTGTTAGATATGAAGACAATAAACCTACCAAAATTGAAACAGTAGTGGTTTCCACACAACATGCACCAGAGATTTCTCAAGAGGAAATTTCAAGAGAGATTATTGAAAAAGTTATCAAACCAGTTTTAGGTGATCTATGGAATGACGATATTAAAATTCACATTAATCCTACAGGAAAATTTGTAATAGGTGGTCCACATGGCGATGCAGGATTAACTGGAAGAAAGATTATTGTTGACAGCTATGGTGGATTTGGAAGACATGGTGGAGGAGCTTTTTCAGGAAAGGATCCATCTAAAGTAGATAGATCTGCATGTTACATGTGCAGATATATTGCAAAAAATTTAGTTGCGGGAGGATTAGCTGATAGATGTGAAGTTCAACTTGCATATGCAATTGGAGTTGCAGAACCAGTATCGCTTTATGTCAATACGTTTGGAACAAACAAAATTCCTGAAAATCAGATTGAAGATTTAGTAAGAAAGAATTTTGATATGAAGCCATCAGGAATTATTTCACAATTGGATTTAAAGAGACCAATTTACCGAAAAACTGCATCTTATGGTCATTTTGGAAGAAATGAGCCAGAGTTTACGTGGGAAAAAACAGACAAAGCTGAAACATTAAGACAATCAGCCAGATTGTAATGATTCCATTACAGATTGAAATTTAATTTTAGATATTTTAGATAATTTTTTATAATTTCCTTTAAAATTGCCTATTAGAATATTTAGATCATCAATTCCAAAATCGGATTTTTGATTAGTGATGGCATCACGATATACATCTTCTAGATTGACTTTTCTAATTTTGGTATTAGTTCCTTTAGAAAAGAGTTTAACATATTTTTCAAAAGAGACATGATCAGGTCCTACAAGATCAATGATTTCATTGTTAAATTTTGATGTATATGTTGATTCAAAAATTACTTTTACAACATCAGATATAGATATTGGTTGAATTAGATATTTTCCAGAACCTGGAATTTTGATTTCTCCAGATTTCATTTGTTTTTTAAGATATTTTGATAATAAATCATCTTTTCCAATAATGTAGGATGGTCTAAAAATTATAAAATCCAAACCAGAATTAGTGATTTGTCTTTCCGCATTATACTTTGAAATAAAATAACCTAAAGATGTATTTGGTGAAACTCCTAGTCCACTCAAATAGATAATTTTTTTGATTTTAGCTTTCTTACATAGATTTACTATATGTTTTGTTAAATCTGTATTTATCAAATCAAAATCTGTATTTACAGACTGTTTTCCTATTCCAGCGAGATGAATTAATGCATCTGAATTTTTGATCTTTTTTAGAATATCTTTTTCGTTATAATTTTTTGAAATAATTTTAGTTTCACATTTAAAATTCTTAAAGTCACTTCTAGATATTGACATCAAATCAATATTTTTTTCTGATAAATATTTTCTAAGATTTTTTGCAACAAAACCACTAGCTCCAGTAACAACAATCTTTAGATTTTTTACCATAATAGAACAAAGTTTGTTTTAATTTTAAATCTATTTGAATAATCTTCAAAAATTGTGAAATAAGAGTTAATACTACAAAATGAATACAATTAATGTGAAAGAAGAAAAGACAAAATTAAAGACAGGTTATACTACAGGAAGTTCTGCAACTGCAGCATCAAAAGCAGCATTATTATCAATAATTAACCAAAAAAAAATTGAGAATATAGATATTTTATTGCCAAAAAGATCATATGTTCAAATCCCAATACATTCATGCCATTTTGAATCAGATAAAGCAAAATGCTCAGTAATAAAAAATGGAGGAGATGATCCAGATGTTACTCATGGAGCAGAAATCATTGTAGATTTGTCATTTACTAAAAAAATAGATGAAATTGAAATTGATGGTGGAGAAGGTATAGGTATTGTAACTAAACCAGGATTAGGTTTAGAAATTAACAAACCTGCAATAAACCCAGTTCCTAAAAAAATGATTACTGAAAATCTAAGAGAGATTGGAAAGGAAATTCTTTTAGAAAAAGGAATCAGAATAGTTATTTCAGTTCCTAAAGGAAAAGAATTAGGGCCTAAAACAGATAATCCAAGATTAGGGATCATAAATGGAATTTCAATTTTAGGAACTAGTGGAATTGTAATTCCATTTTCTACAGCATCATATGCAGCATCAATAAGACAAAACTTGGATGTTGCAATTGCATCTGGAAATGATACCGTTGTTCTAACAACAGGAGGAAGAAGTGAAGATTTTGCAAAGAAAATTGTAGATTTACCAGTTCATTGTTTTGTGCAAATGGGTGATTTTTCAGGATATACGATTCAACAATGTAGTAGAAAGAATATCAAAAGAGCGTATGTTGTTGGTTTTATTGGCAAGATAGCAAAAATGGCAGCTGGTGTAAAACAAACTCATGTTAAAGGGTCTAAAGTGGATATGAGCTTTCTAGCAGAGTTAGCTAGAAAATGCAATGCGAGTGAAAGTGTAATTCAAGAGATAAAAAAAGCAAATACAGCAAGGCATGTTTCAGAGATTGTTCAAGAAAATAAAATCAAGGGGTTTTTTGATTTGATTTGTGGCGAGACGTATAAACATATGAGAAAACATTCTGAAGAAAAAGTTCCAATTGATGTAATATTGTTTGATTTTGAGGGAAAAATTTTAGCTAGAAAATCTGAACAGTAAGGTATTTTATTAAAGTCAAAAGATTTTGAATATGGAAAAAATTTCAGTTCTTGCTATTACTAAAAATGGGATAAACATAGGAGCAAATCTAAAAAAACTTTTTCCAGATTGGGAGATATTTGTTCCTGCAAAACTTACAAATGAATCCGTTGGAATTACATGGTATTCTGAGCCTACTACAGAGAAAATTGTTGAACTTTTTAAAAAAAATAATGCATTAATCTGTATTTTTTCATTAGGAGCAGTAATTAGACTAATTGCTCCATATTTGAAAGACAAAAAGATCGATCCTGCTGTAATTGTAATTGATGATCAAACAAATTTTGTGATCAGTGTTTTATCTGGGCATATAGGAGGAGGCAATGAACTAACTCAAGAGATAGCAGACAAGCTTGGAGCCATACCTGTAATTACCACTGCAGCAGATGTTAATAAAACAATAGCAGTTGATCTAGTTGGAAGAGAATACAATTGGAAAATAGATGATGATTCAACTGTGACAAAAATTAGTGCACATATGGTAAATGAAGAACCAATAGGTGTTTTTCAAGAGGCAGGAGAGAGAAACTGGTATAAGAAATTGCCAAAAAATGTTGTGACATATGATAATATGGAAAGTTTAAAAAAATCAAATTCTAAGGCTTATCTTATAATTTCAGATAGAACTATTGAAAAAGAAATTTCTAGAGAATCTGTGATATATCGTCCACCAAGCTTGGTTGTTGGAATAGGATTACATTGGGATACGACAAAAGATACCATAAGAGAAGGAATAGAACATTGTTTAGAAAAATTTAATCTTAGTCCAAAATCTATTGGAAAGTTGGTATCAATAAAAAAACCTCAAGATGTTCAAGGATTGATTGATCTTGGCAAGGAGATGAATATTCCTATAGAATATGTAAATAGAGAAGATTTGGCAGAGATTACTGCTCCAAATCCCTCTAAAATAGTAAAAGCATTTGAAGGAACTGCAAGTGTTTCAGAAGCTGCTGCTATCAAAGTATCAAAAGGGGAATTAATAGTGGAAAAGCAAAAATTCCCACCAAATTTGACTATATCTATAGCGAGGAAAATGAATTGAGAAGAGGATTGCTGCTAATTGATAGAGGAAGTAGAGAAAGAGAGGCATCTGAAGAACTGGATGTAATTTGCAAAGGGATCAAGGCAAAAGGGGACTATGTTATTGTGGATTATTGTTTTCTAGAGGTTGAACCCCCATATATCGAGGATGGAATTGCTAAATGTCTCAAAGAAGGTATTGATTCTTTAACCATTGTGCCTTACTTTTTGTATCCAGGTAAAAAAGTAAAAAATGCAGTTACGTATGTTATGAAACTACAAGAAAATACCAAAGTGAAATTTGTGGTTACAAAACAAATGAGCATGCATAAAACACTGGTGAATGTTGTTGAAAATAGAATATCTACAACATTAAAAGAAAATGGAATTACACTCTCAAATAATGAAGTAGACATAATGATTATAGGTCATGGAAGTAAAGATCCTAATGCACAAAGATCATTAGATTACATAGTAAATTCATTAACAAATTCGTATAGAAATGTTAGTAGATGTTGGTTAGAAATTGAGCAACCAGATATTTTTGAAGGAATTAAAAAATGTGAAAAAGATAATCCGAAAGTATTGATAATTGTGTTTTATTTTCTTCATGAAGGTGCTCATGTTAAAACCGATATTAACAATGATTTGATACCAGCACTTGAAAAATCCTCCATAGAGAAAGCATTCATTACAAAACATATTGGAACTGATCAAAAGATGATAGATTTGATTTTAGAAAGAGCGAAAGAGGTAGAAGATGCAAACTAAGAAAGGGCAATCAATTGAAGACGCAAGTATGCAAATGATTGAAGACGAGATAGGTCCACATGATTTCAGCAAAAAAGAATGGCCTATTGTTAGAAGAATCATTCATTCAACAGCAGACTTTGATTTTGCAGATAAAAATAGGTTAATTTTTCATAAGAATGCAATTGAAAGTGGTATGAACGCTTTGAGAGATGGTTGCAGTATAGTAGTTGATGTAAATGGGGTTATTGGAGGAATGAATAAACAAAATCCTAAGGATTTTGGAAACAATATAGTTTGTAATATTTCAAAGCCAGAAATTATGGAATTGGCAAAAAAAGAAGGTAAGACTCGCTCTCAAGTATCAATGAGGACTGCTGCATCAAATATTGATGGTGGAGTTGTTGCAATAGGAAATGCACCCACTGCTCTTCAAGAAGTAATTCAGATGGTCAAAGAAGGTATTGTCAAACCCGCATTAATTATTGGAATCCCAGTTGGATTCATCTGTGCTGCCGAATCAAAAGAAGAATTATCAAAGCTGGAAGATACGCCATTTATCACCAATATTGGTAGAAAAGGGGGAAGTTCTTCAGTGTCTGCTACAATTAATGCATTATTCAAATTGATTCGTGCCGAATCATCTTTTTGAATATTTTAAAGAGTTTTTAACAAAAATTTGGGCATAGTTTGAACTGTCAAAATACAGATGACCATAAGACGCCAACGTATTATATTGAATTAATCCATCTTGTTGTTTTCTAATTCCATCACCAATTTCTAATGAATAGGCAAATTTTGAATCAGGTGATATGGAATCTAATTGAGAGTAATGAAACTCGTGGCCATGAAAATCATGTAGTTTTTCAGAAATTGGATTATTTGAAGTAATTTTACCTTTGGTATAATTGAGTTTCATTTTCTTTGTCATTTTAGTTTCAGCATCAAAAAGACCAATCATTTTGTATTTTTTATTTTCAGATGAGATAGATTTTGTTAAATACATTAACCCACCACATTCAGCATAAATGGGAAGGTTATCTTCAGACAATTTCTTGATTGATTTTTTCATTGTTTGATTTTTTGAAAGTAAGTCACCCAAAATTTCTGGGAAACCACCACCAATGTAAAGCCCATTACATTTTGGAATTTTTTTATCTTTTACAGGACTAAAAAATTTTAAATTTGCACCCTCACGACGTAATGCTTCCAAATTATCTTGATAATAGAAATTAAATGAAGTGTCAAGGGCAACTGCAATAGTAGTTTTTGCTTTTTTGTGTATAGGTTTTAGTTTTTTAATAAGAGTATGGGAATTTTTTGCGATTTTAATTATTTCATTTATATCAATATATTCTGAAATTATTTTTGCAACTTTTTGAATTTGAATTTTTAGAACTTTATTCTCTAATGTAGAAATTAATCCAAGATGTCTTGAGGGCATTTCAAGTAAAGGATTTTTTGGAATTACACCAACAATTGGGATTTTTGTTTCAGCAAGAGCAGTTCTGCATAATATCTCGTGCTTTTTACTGCCTATTTTATTAAGAATAATTCCAGCAATACGAGAATTTCTATGAAATTTTAAGAATCCAAGTGCAGTTGCAGCAATAGAACGAGAAGTTTTACTTGCATCTAAAACTAGTAGTACTGGGGATTTTGTTAGTGAGGCTACATGATGTGTACTAGCATAGTTTGAATCACCGCCAAAGCCATCATAGAATCCCATTACACCTTCTATCACAGATATATCAGATTTAGAGTTTAGAATGAAACTATTCAAAAGGTGATTTTTACCCATCAGCCAAGCATCTAGGTTGTATGTTTCATGTTTTGAAATACTTGATAGATATACGGGATCAATATAATCAGGTCCAACCTTAAAAGGTTGAACAGAAAATCCATTTTTTTGCAGAGAGTAAATTATTGAACATGTGATTGATGTTTTACCTACTCCACTTGTAGCACCAGCAATAACAATTCTAGGTATTCTCAATTTGCATGACTATAATCATTTTTTATTTAAATTGATGTATTCCAAAAAATCCTTAATGTTTTTAGTAAGATCTACCAAGCATCATTTATGAAAAAGGATGGATTGACAATTGTTTATACTGGAAAAGGTAAAGGGAAGACTACTGCAGCTTTAGGTATTGTATTGCGTGCTACAGGATATGAAAAGAAAACATGTATGATTCAATTCATCAAAGGTTCGTGGCATTATGGAGAAATGGATTCATCAAAAAGACTAGAGCCTGAATTTGAAATGGTAGCTGTAGGCAAAGGGTTTGTTGGCATAATTGATGATAAAAATTCAAAAGAAGATCATCGAAAAATTGCCAAAGAGGCAATAAGAGTAAGTAATCAAAAAATTCAATCAGGTAAATACGATATTGTAATTTTGGATGAGATAAACTATGCAGTGAATCTTAATTTGATTTCAGTAAACGATGTTTTAGATATTATTAAATCAAAGCCAAAAAATGTGGATTTGGTACTAACTGGCAATTATGCCAAAGATGAAATCATTGAAATTGCTGATCTAGTTACAGAAATGAAAGAGATTAAACATCCATTTCAGCAAGGAATCAAGGCAAAGGAAGGTATTGATTTCTAACCAGCAAACATTAATTTACGCATGAGAGAGTTTTAGAAGAAATGTCTACTGAAATTCAAGAAATGCCTGAACAGGGAGAAATTGTTCTTGCTACAATCACCAAAGTAATGGATCATGGGGCATATGTTACATTAGATGAATATGACGACATTCAAGGATTTTTACACATTTCAGAAATTGCTCCAGGTTGGATTAGATCAGTTAATAGATTTGTAAGAGATGGAGAGAAAAAAGTTCTCCTAGTAAAAAAAGTGAATGCTCAACGTGGAGATATAGATCTTTCATTAAAACAAGTATCAAAAGATCAGAAAAAACAAAAACTAAAAGAAGTTAAAAAATTTGAAAAAGGCAAAACTCTATTACAAAATGTTCAGGAAAAGGCTAAATTAACAGATGATGAAGTTGAAAAGTTAGAAGATAGTATTTATTCAAAATTTGATTCAGTGTATGATGCTTTCATATCTATTGGAAGAAATGGCATAGGATCAGTAAAGGAATTAAAAATTGCTAAAAAAACTGCAACAGTAATTGAAGATATTTGTTCAAAAATAAAACTTCCTTCAGTAGAAATTAGAGGAATTATGGAGATTACAAACAATAAATCAGACGGGGTTGAAATAATTAAAAAAACATTATTAGATACAATAAAAAAAGATTCCACTATAGATATTACATATTTAGGAGCACCAAAATATAGACTCTCTATAATTTCAGAGGATTTCAAATCTGCTGAGAAATTACTAAAACCTATTGTTGAAGAAATTCAAACAAACATTGAAAAGAAAAAAGGATCATTCAAGTTCATTAGAGAAGAATCAAAGAAAACAAGAGAGAACTAACATGAGATTTTTATTAAGAAAATGTTCAAAGTGTAATCATTATACACTAAAAGAAAAATGTCCAAAGTGTAGTGAAGAAACTATTTCTGTACATCCTGCAAAATTTTCACCAGACGATAAATACATGAGATACAGATTAGCTGAAAGATATTCCTAAGACAAAGGTTTGAAATCTTTGTTTACTTCATAGATAAAAATTCCAAGCATTGGTCCAACTTTTTCTTCTGTGAAACTAGATGATGCATATACTAATCTTAAGGGTTCATCACCATCAGCAGGGAATTTGATATCTTTTTTATATATTCCAATCATTCCTGAAACAAGTGTAGAAGATTGCTGATTAGGATTATTTGGATTGACATATCCTAATAGAGAAAATGGAGTCATTTTTCCAAGTAAAGTTTCATTCCAAAAATAATCAGTTCCGCTAATACCATCTGCTTCTAAATATTTTGAAAGATCATATCCAGCTATTTTCATAAACCATTGTTTTTTTGATTCATCACCACCACCTGATAAGATATAATACGACTCGGGTGTGTCTATATTCAATTTTTCACCAGATACAAATATCAATACATAATCAGCCTGCATTTCATTAAGATTATACCAAGCAATATCAGGACTATTAAGTAACATTTTTGCAATATTTTCAATAATGTGTGTATGAATAGTTGAATTATCTGCTAATGATGCTCTCTCACCCATTGTAGAGATCCAATATCCATAATCCCACCATGACGCAATAACAGCATCTTTGGGAGTATTTTCTTTTATCCAATCAAGTGCATCTAACCAGTCATTTGTAGCAAGATGAAAAGATGTTCCACCATTCATTATTGTAGGAGGCATTGATGATACAGATGATGGTGTAGAGTTTATTGGATAAACCATAGGGACAGTTAAGAGAATAATTATTCCTATAACAAATGGTATTTGCAGTATCTTACTAAGTGGTTTTTTTGAATGATAATCATTTTGAAAGAATTCTCTTACTAAGAAAGTTAGTCCTAAAGATGCTAAAATTATGATTCCAATTGAAGCAAAAACTTCTAGTCTAACAAAAGTTGAGCTAACATAAACTCCAACAAAACCCAAAATTAATGAGAATGACAACATATCGTTTTTGATGAAACTAGAATTTTTTATTTGTAAATTTTTTATTAATAACCAAATTCCTATTCCTGAAAATATCATTAAAACAGAATGAAACAAAAATGATTGTTTCAAAGTTGTTGTTGCATGTTCTGAGACAGAATCTACCAATGGATTTGTAGTAGTTAGAAATGGATTCAAAGCATTAAGATATCTATGACTAGGTAAAGGTAAAAATTGAGAATCAGAATTTATAAGCAAAATAGTTGGTGCAATAATTAATAGTGCAAGTAAAAGTAAGAGTCCATTTCTAGTTTTATTTTTTGAACTCTTATTTTGGATAAAAACACAAGATATTAGAAATAATGCAGGTACAATTAATGAAACTCCTCCCAACCCAAAAATAAAATTAGAACTAACTCGTTCAAATCCTAAAGAAACTATGATTGTGGTAACTGTGTAAAGGGGAATAGTCCATACTATGAATTTATGATCTGTTCTTAAAAATGGTAGAGTAAGAAAGAAAATTCCTATAGGAATAATAAAAAATTGATTTCCACCCCATGCTGAAAGAGAAAAAGTAGTAAAAATTCCGGCACTAACAAGTTTTAAAATTGCAATTTTTTTATTTTGTGAATTAATTCCACTTAAGAGAGAATATACAGCTAAAAGGCTAAAAAATATTCCTAGAGGTTCAGATTTGAACCATCCAATGGGACTTCTGATTAATAGAGGTATGGAAACTGAAAATAAGATAGAAGCAAATAGGCCAGCTGTTGTTCCACCAATTACTCTAACCAATGCAAAAATTAGAATTACTGATAATGATGCAAATATTACAGGAAATAGAATTGTGAAATCATATAGATTCATTCCTCCACCAAAAATCCAATATGTGGAAGCAGCTGTCAAATGAAGAATTACTTGAGAAGTTTTTGAGACATCTCTACCAAAAGGATACCAACTAAGATTATCTCTCCATTCAAAATAATCACTAATTCCATTATCTACAATGTATTGTGTTGCTCTATAATTAAAAAAAGGATCAAATTCATTTAGTTCAAATCCAAAATCAGCAGGTTGTGAACGGAGTAAAAATGATATGCTAAAAGATAAAATCAAAACTCCAATCACTAAAAGATGATTTAATTTAAAATCAAAAGTACCTACAGATAGAAGTTTTGTACTAGAAAGCAACAATCGATTTTCAAGAAACTTTGTTATTACTCTTTGTATAAAAATGAAAAAAATGTTATTAGATTATGGAGCATATTTACCTTGGAGTAAAGTTTCTTCAATGATATGATTTTTCATTGCAGATTCAATTTCCTGTTTATTTGAACCCTTTTTGTTATCTAATTTTTGATCTAATGCGTATAATTTGAAAATATAGGTATGTTCCTTGTCTGGAGGAGCAGGTCCACCATATCCAATTTCACCAAAATCAGTTTCACCTTCAATACAGGTTGAAGGAATAGAATTTTCTTTAAATTCATTATTTTTAGTCTCTATATTCCACACAACCCAATGTACCCAAACTTTTCCAACAGCTTCCATGGCATCAGGATCATCCATTATCAATGCAAGAGAAACTGTATTTTCAGGAATTTCATGTATTTTTAAAGGAGGACTAATGTTTCCATGTTTATATCCATATTTTTTTGGAATAATTCCATTATTTTCAAATGCTGTACTTGTTAAATCCATATCATTGCTTTGTAGATCTTCAAGTTAAATATTTCTAAGATTCTAAAATTATTCTATTATTTGAGAATGAGATAATTGAACTTCCATTATTTTTGATCTGTTTTTTTAATTCTTTATCCATCGTGGCTATAATCACTCGATTTTTTGAAACATAGTTAATCAACTCTTTATCAGCAAATGAACCTAGAATTGGAATTATTTTGAAATTTTTGATATAATCTAGAGTTAACTTAATTTCTTGTTTTTTTTCTTGGATTTTTTCCAATTGTAATAATTCATTTTTTACAACTTGTGGAACGACAAAAGTAATTTGACCTATCTCTACATCCAAATTATCAATATTTTTGATTCTGTTAGTAGCTAGATGAATAAGAAAATTTGTGTCACAGATTACTTCAACCAACTATTCCTGCACCAATTAATCTCCATCTTTCAGCAATTCTCCTACTAATTGCAACATTACCACCTTCAAAGATACATGCAGGCCTTCTTAGTTCAATTTCAATATTTTTTGATTTTACCTGGATTACTTTACCTAACACAGGAGCGGTTCCAATATTTAATCGGAGTAATTCACCTGATTGAATTGGTTGGACTTTCACATCTTCGGTTATGCCTACAGCAGAATCAAACAAATTTACTTCTAATTTTAGTAGAGTAGAATTTTCTGGTAGCGTTCCAGGTTTGCCAATAACTGAGCCAATGAATGAATCACTCCTAGTCATGGAAGGATCTAATTTTGTTCCAATTGCAACCAAACCTCCAGGCTTTACTGATTCAACAATTCCTGCGGCAGTTCCTAACGAAGTGATTTCTGTTAAAAGTGGTTCGTAAGTCTTTTTCTTTTCATTCATAATTCCAGGTTTTATCTCAATTTCATCACCGATATTAAAAACTCCTTGAGTAAGACTTCCACCAATTACACCGCCCTTGATGTCCTTTAATTTTATTCCAGGCTTGTTCACGTCAAAAGAACGTAAAACATGCATTACAGTATCTGCTTTCTCATCTCTGTCAGGAGTTTTTATCGTTGATTCAATTGCTCCAATTAATGCATCTATGTTTAATCCAGATTGCGCAGAAATTGGTATTACAGGTGCTTTTGCAGCATGTGTTCCTTTAACAAATTTTGTAATATCCTGATAATTTTTAAGAGCTTCATTGTAAGAAAGTAAATCTACTTTATTTTGTACAACGACAATTTGTTGAATTCTAAGTGTTTGAAGAGCTAACAAATGTTCTTTTGTTTGTGGTTTAGGAACTTTTTCATTTGCTGCAACTAAAAGTAAAGCTCCATCCATTAATGCTGAACCTGAAAGCATGTTTGCCATAAGACTCTCGTGTCCAGGGCTATCTACAAAACTAACGACTCTTGATAATTCACTTTCTTTTCCACAATTATTGCACTTTGGAGTTGTAGAATATCCTAAAGGCTCTTCACATTTTTTACATTTATAAAAAGCTGCATCAGAATAACCAACACGTATAGTAATTCCACGTTTTAGTTCTTGACTATGTACACTAGTCCATGAACCAGTCAAAGCTTGAATTAGAGTAGTTTTTCCATGATCTACGTGGCCGGCAGTACCAATGTTAACACATGGCTGATAACCATATTTTTTGATGTACCAATCAGGAAGAGTTTCTCTCCAATGCATGAGTCAAAAAGTAAAATCGGTATATGTTAAGTTATTCTTTTTTATCTTCAGTTTTTTCTTCTGTAGATTCTTCAGTAGGAGCTTCAACTGGTAATTCTCCATCAAATTTACAATTTACTTGATAGATTTCTTCGGATATTGTATTTCCGCGCATTAGTTTTCTTTTTCTTTGTCCATATTCTGCATCTTGTAAACCAACACCTTTTGAAAGCAAAACTTTTTTTCTTGCTGCACCATGAACATCATTTCTCATTGGAACACCAGATTTATCACTGCCTCCAGTGAGTTTTAGTTTTCCAGTTAATCCAACAACTGATGCATCAGTTTCATTCCCTAACTGCAATCCCAACAGAGGGTTGGCATCACTGTCTTTGAGTTCCTTTGAAACAGATTTTCCTTTAATGTCAGATATTGTAAGCTTGAAGTTTGCCAATTATTTTAAAATAAAAGTTGAACGACTAATTAACCTTTGGACATTATTTTTAAATCAAGATTAACAAAGATAGTCATGGTAGATGAGATCAGATGTCCAAGATGTGATAATAAGATGGTAGACATGCAAGCGTGTCATATGTTCTGTCCTAATTGTGGAGCTCATTTAGATTGTTCTGATAAAGGAAATTATTGGTAATTAAAATCCAGGTCTATCTGGAATATAATCAGACGACATGTTGATTGCTTGATCTTTCATAATTTCAATATATGATTCGTAATCTGCTTTAAAATTACAGTGAGGACATTTCACATTAGTTATATCATCATCTAATATTGCAACTTTTTCACATTCAGGACATCTTGCATCCATATCTTTGTTAATGAATTAAGATATTTAATCATAATCAATGAATTTCTATTGGGCGGAGTTTGTCTAGTCTGGTAAGATGTCAGCTTCCCAAGCTGAAGGCCGCGGGTTCAAATCCCGCACTCCGCATTATAATTCTCTTATTGCTTGCTCTATTATTCCTCTGTCAGGAGCTTTAGGGAAATATTTTAGATAATTTTTAAGATCATCTTTTGCTCCAGAGTTATTGTTTTGTTTTTCTCTGAGAAAAGCACGATTTTTATATATTTTTGCAGAACGTTTAGAATTGATTTTAATTGCTTTATTGTATGAATTTTCTGCTTTATCAAATTGACCTGTTTTAAGATAAAAATTTCCTAGACCATTATAACTCAGATATGAATTACTGTTTACTTGCAAACATTTCTCATAATATTTTATGCATTCTGGAGAATTTTGAGCATTAAGCATAGCACCAAATAGATTAAGTGCAGTTGGATTATTTTCATCAAGATCTAAGGCTTGTTTTAACGATTCAAGTGCTTCAGCATTATTTTTTAAAATATTTTGTTTTTCAGAAATAAGGCATAATCTATTTGATTTTTCATTAGAATCATTTTTCAAATCTATTGAATGTAAAATGTCAGAGGGAACCAAGATTATCATTAATCTTCCTTCTTCAGACCATTCTTTCTCAAAAACATCTTGAGGAATTGCACCTTCTTGTTGCTCGCCCTCTTGATTTCCCTTTTGAATATAATGTAGAATTGTTTTCTCTACTTCATCATAACCAGTAATTACAGAAGCATGTTGTGTAATCTCAGGAATACCTGGAAGGATAACAATTGGTGGAATTCCTAAATCAATAATTTTTTTCAGTTCAGACAAGGATGAATGAAATATTTTACAGGCTAGTCCATGCCTTTCTGCTATTTCTATTCCCTCAATCAGAATACTACCATCAAATCCAGAATATTTTTTTGCAGATTCCAATGCTTCTGCCATAGGCAAATCAATATTCCAATATTTTGATACCACGTTAATTGGTAAAGGGAGACAGATATTTTCTTCATCTACAAGTGGTAATAATAATTCATGATTTTCTTTTTCCATAAAATGAAGAAATTCTGGAGTTATTAAAATCAATCAGAGTAAACAGAATTTTTCAATCAAGTTATTACCATCTTGACTCATTTCAGGATGAAATTGAGTTCCAAAGATTGGTTTTTTTTCATATTGGATAATTTCATATTTACAATTCTTTGATTTAGCTAGTGGAATTAAGATGGTAGGCAGTTTGGATATTTCATAACTATGACTTTCAAAAACAGATATTGAATTTTTACAAATTGGATTTTCTATCATAATTTGTATTGATTCATTTCCTTTTTTAAGTGAATGAGTTTTTCTTATAGTACCACCTAAAGTAAGGGCTAAAATTTCTGCACCATAGCAAATTCCAAGTAATTTGCTATTGTTTTTTATACAATATGTAATAATTTTGGAATTTATTTCATTGATCTTTTTTTCATTTTTTCGTCTTCCAGAAAGAATGAAAGAATCATAGTTTGAAAGAAAATTCAAGTTTAAAATTTGTGGAGATTGTTTTTCAAATGAAATATTTTTTTGAATTAAAAAATCAGTTAATTTTTTTGTGTATATAGAACCGTTATCAACAACAAGAAGCAATTAGTTGCCTACCTCTATTGAGACATAATGTATCTCAGGAAGTCCATCTTTTACAAATACAGTTCCAATATTGAGATTTGTATCTTCTTGCCACATGAAGACTCTGTCACTACGTGGTTTTACAAAGTCATCTATAAATTCAAGTAAGAACTCTTCTGCATCTGCACGATCACTTTCAGTAAAGAAAAATAATTCTCCTTCATTAAATGAAAGTGGAATTTGAATAGATGTTGGCTCTGAAACAGAGATTGCGTTTCTTTCAAATAACGACTTTATGATATTAATCCTATCACTTCTAATCAATTCTACATAATCATCATCAACAGTGGTTGTTGTTGATGCTACACCAGAAACTTTCTTCAAATATGCTTCAAATGCTTTTTCTTGAGTTTCACCCAATCCAACAAAATACTCTCCATTAAATGCGGCACCTACTGCTGCAATAGTTCCTAATTGAGCAACAACTCCACCAGCACCTGCAGTATAAACAGGAATAAAGTAAATATCATGATCACCTACACGATACAGAATATTATCACCAACTCTTGGATTTCTTAAAAGAGTTTTCAATTGAGCAAATTCTGGATCTCTATCAAGTGCTTCCCTGACTGCTGTAGGACCAATAAGTTTAGTTGTAGAATCTAACGGTACTTCATAAAATTGCATATCTCCCAAGTTAGTAAGATCATTTTCTACTACCATGTATCCTGCAAGGTTTCTGCCTTGAGATCCTCGTAATTCTAATGAGAGTAATCCCACGAATTCTGTTTGATCAAAACCAGGAGGTTTTGCTTCAACATAATATGTGTCAAGTCCACGAGGGATTTCATAAAATTCATTGGCTTGGATAAATGTCTCTACATTAGTTACGTGATAGATGTTATACATCTCTGTTTTCCAATTGAATAATTCAACAGGATACCTGATTTGTTCTTCTAACCAAGCAGGCATTGGCTTGAATTGTTCAGAGTATTGGCTAGCAAACATTTCAGTAAAGAAATCATCTCCAGTTTTTAATAACTGAATATCACCATTGTAAGAATCAACTAGTGCATATCCTACTAAACGCAAGTATGGATTTCCTACAGACCATGGAACATCTCCTGTATCAAATCCAATAATTAATGGAATAAGCCAATAGGAATTTTCGCCATCAGTTACAGGAAGTGAATCTAATTCTTTTCCAAACAAATCATAAAGAAAGTACGGATAAAGGATTTCCATTCTGTCATGAACATCTTTGTATCTCATAATGTGTACTGATTCGCCTGGAAATGAAAGCAAAAAGTTTGGCTCAAATATCCAACTTAATGGTGGTGAAACATCCAGTCCACCTAGTCCTGAATAAGACGCCCCTCCAAGTTCTGCACTATTACCACCTCGTGAATTAGGATAACCAGACCAGGTCTGCTCAAATAATCCACCCTCACCATAGTAAATTTCTCGTTGTTTAAAGAATTCACCACTGTCAACAATTTGTCCGTCAGTTGCTTCTAAAGTAAGAAATCCATCAGGAACATGTGTATAAACAAGATGTTCATTATACCATCTGTTTTCAAGGCTAACAGATGTTGGTAGAATTGGTTTCATTGAGGCTGTCCAGTACAAAGTATTGTTAAAGCGAAGAATATCATTGTCTTCAAAGTCAACATATGGAATCAATCCTATCTCAGGTTTTAATTTAGCAAAAGCTGCTTCCCAATCCCAAACTCGAATGACATCAAGAACATCACTGTTTTGTTTTACATAATTTTTGATATTATTTGCTGAAACAGACTTTAGTTGAACGTCATGAATGTTTTCTTGTACATCATTTAGTTCACCCAAATAGCGATTTACTCCTATTTGTTGAGCCGTGTATGGACCCAAAAATTCAATCTTTTTAGCATCTGCAATACTATTGTTAACTGAAACAACACCAGCTACAATTATTGCAATAGCAACGATTGTTAAAAATCTGATATACACATCTCTCTTAAACATATGAGTTAAAACACGTGCTCTAATTCTATCAACTACTGAAAACGCAATTAATGCAAAACCTATGACAAGAGTACCTCCTATTACATATCTAGTATTGTAATCAATCTGATCTGTAAAGAATAAATTGATTCCAGCCCAAATAATACCTATACCAATTATTCCTTCAATTGTTGAAACATAATTTAGATATCGTGGTTTTCCTTCATTAGAATCTTGAATATAAGATGTAATTACATTAATTATTCTGTGAATTCCAACATACAAAACTAGACGTAGTCCAATGGCTGCAAGTAATGGTGGAACCAAAATTACCAAAGCGGGAATCATTGGAACAACATTTTCTGATGCATAGTTTGGATTGTTATCGGGAGTTACAAATGGTAAAGTAAACAAGGATGGCAAATGTTCCAATCCCAAAGTGTTTCCATCAATAAATGACATGGCTGCAAATCCAAACATTATATTTACAAAGAAAGCGCCAAAAAGCAGAATCTTTGTGATTTGCCAGATTACAAATTGTGGTATAGATAATTTGTAATCTCTAAAACTTTTCAGTGTGTTTGAGATTGGTTGTTGTCCACCTCCACCTAGAAATCCGATTCCAATACTAATTGCATACCAGAAAATTGAAGAACGTCCTGCGATGTTGACCCGAATAAGAGCAATAGCAGATAGAATTATTGCGGAAACTAATGTATAGTAAAGAGGCTTAGAAAATTGATCTCCAAATTCAGTGAAATTCATTGATAAAATTACTGCCTGATTTCCCACCATAGTGAAAATCACAATTCCAATAATTGCAACAATACCTAATCTGATGTATTTTCCAGCATCAGGAGGCGGAGCTTGCTTATCAGTAGAGGCGCTATACAAAACTAGATTTTATTCAGATTTGGTAAATTAATGTCTTACCAGCAAAATCAAGCTATTCTAGCTAGTTTTTTGCAAATCATGTAAACTGCAGCAAATGTGGGAACCGTTACTATTTCGTTAATGTACGGTCCAAATGTTTTATTTTTTAATTTAAATTCAATTGGGCAATTTGCAAAAATTTCTACTGTATCATCGCTGAGAAAAGATGCTTCGATATATGGATCAAATTTTGTCAAATCATTGCATTGAATTTTTGTTAGTCCACTTTTACTGTTAATTGAACCAGGCAATCTAAAAATTCTGTGAATATCCATCGTTACATTAGGATCTATTTTTACTCCAATACTTTCAGATAAATCATCAAGAGTTTTTTGAAAAGAAGAATAGCCATTTGTAAGTAATTCTGTAATTATTTTTGAGCGCTTAGATTTTGAGCCAAAAATTTGTTTTGCAAATCTTCCTCTCCAACCTTTTTCATCAAAATCAGGAAATGATGCACGATCTTGTTTTAGTTTTTTCATTCCAAATGTTTCAGGGATAGATCCACGCAACGAAATATAATCAGTTAACTCTGATCTTTCTCTTGATCCAATTTCCTGAAACTGTGAATCATATACATAAACATGAAATCCCTCATTTCCAGAAAAATAGACATGTATGTTATCTTTAGTTATTGCAAAATCATCAATTAAAACTTCAGATAGTTTAGAGGCTTCTGTTTTTGATGCATTAATACAATTTTTGCACGTTAAAGATTTTTTTTCTAATTTAGTGGAATTGCATTT